>NZ_JBEZZS010000004.1:0-256920 GCF_040639295.1 Nocardioides sp. NPDC023903
GGGCAGCCCAAAAGAGAGCGAACCCACCGGACACCTGGACCGAGTCTTGCCGGACGTCGGTCCTACGGGAATCCTCTAGTAGCCCAGAATGACGCGGGCGCTGAATCGAACCCGCCTAGCGATGCTCAGCCGAGCAAAGGGCCCGTGCCAGGTGCCAACTGCTTGGCGTTTCGAAGGCGGCCGACGCAGCAACGGTGCTACCGGCGGCATCTGCGCAGAACCACCGCGTCACGTGCTCTATGTATGCACACCATCAAACCAAGGACGTCCCGTAAGCGCATTGCGCGCGCACTATGCGCTCACTGCGCGCGCAGTGCGGCTGATGAGCGCTCATTGAGCAGCACATGTGCTAGGTTGTGCGCATGATTGAACCGGAGCCTGAATACATTACGCCCGACGAAGCCGCGATGCGTCTTGAAAAGTCGGCCTCTCAGGTACGCCGTGACGCGCGTAGTCAACTCGTCAACTCCATCCGGAAGGGCGGGCGAATCTATATCCGAGTGGACGAGCGTTTCCTGGCGTTGGAGCGGGACCCGTCCACTCGGTTTCCGGTAGAGTCGGACAACCCTCCGGCAAGTGTCTCTGACACACCAAGTCTCGATCGCCGAGGAAATGTCGATGAGTCTGAGCGTCCGGGCCGGATCAGCGAGGAACTGATCGATGAGATCGCCGATCTAAGAGCGGATGTCGCTCGTTTGACCGCCAGGATCCGGAAGTTGGAAGCACGCGGGTGACCCTGGAAGGGCGTGTAGCGGTCGCCCTGTGCCCGACTTAGACGCTCGGACAGCGCCACCATGCTGGCCCGCTGACCGGCATCCAGCGTGCACACGGCTCCGAAAGTCACCCCGAGGGCACCATCACGGCCCGAAACGAGGAGTGACCGACGAGACAGCATCGTGACGATTAAGACGGAGGAGGACGCGGTGGCCAATCCGGTGGAGTTCATGCTGGCCGACCTGCGAGAGAAGTACGAGGCGATGCCCACAGCAAGGAGTTTCGCGCGCCTCTACAACGACCCCGAGTGGGGTCACATGTTCGCAGTCCTCCACAAGCGACTGAACGAGCACTTCACCGACATCAACGGGCGCGCTAAGACCACTCGCCACTACTGGGCCGGAAACAGCAGAGACCTGCTCGCGCTCATCGAGGAGATCGAGACCGACATTCATACCCTGAAGAGGGCGGGCGTTGAGGTCCGGCTGGCTGATGCCTACCAGGACGCCCTGGACCGCTGCCGGCCGTGGCTCTCGCCAAGCGGCGGCAGCGCGGTGCCAGAGGACTTCGAGCCCATCGCGATCGTCACCTACGAGCCAGTCTTCGCCCATACAGCCAAGAGCGTGAAGCTGAACAAGCACGAAACTACAGTGGCGCTGAAGATGGTAGGAGCCGGGTCCTACGCTCACGTCTACTCCTACGTCGACCCCGACTACGGCATCAAGTTCGCAGTCAAGCGGGCGAAGAATGATCTGGACGAGCGAGAACTACGCCGCTTCAAGCAGGAGTTCGAGGTACTTAAGAAGCTGAGCTTTCCCTACGTGGTAGAGGTCTATCGCTACGACGAGACCCGGAACGAGTATCGGATGGAGTACTGCGACACCACACTTCGAGAGCACATTCGCAAGAAGAACGCCACGATGTCCTTCGCTGCTCGCAAGCGCATCGCCTTGCAGTTTCTCTACGGAATCAACTACCTCCACCACCAGCGGTTGCTACACCGTGACATTAGTCTTCAGAACATCTTGTTAAAGATCTTCGATTCCGGCGCCGTATTGGTGAAGCTCTCGGACTTTGGCCTCGTGAAAGACCAGACCAACGAGTACACCCGGACTCAGACCGACATGAAGGGCACGATCCGGGATCCGATGCTCGGTAGCTTCAAGGACTACGGGGTCGTGAACGAGATGTACGCGATCGGCCACGTCCTGGCGTACATCTTCAAAGGCAGGGAGTCGCTACCCACGGCTGGCGACGCGGTGGGTCAGATCATCCACAAGTGCGCGGTCCACGATCTATCTCAGCGCTACCAGGCCGTCACTGACCTCATTGCAGACGTAGAGCGGCTGGAAGCGCCGCCCGTACAGACGACCGCGTAGGCTGAAACGCTAAGCCCGCCAGGGGGCGTGCTCGAGTCGCGGCCCTGGCCTGCCACAAAAGGGGGCTCGACTGCGCTGCAGGTCTCCAAGAGGAGCTTCAGGGAACTGCTCAGCGGCAGCATCCCGAGGAAGTTCCGTCACGTCACCAAGGAGTACCGCATCAGGGCGTAGCCGCCTGGGAATGCGTCATTCCGCAATTGTCCTCGTCCCACGCAAGCGGTATCACCGTCGTCCACCTGTTCCCGCTCGCTCCGCCGCACGAAGCCCTCTCCGAGACTTGCCCCCAGGCGGCTGCTGCCGCACGGGACAAGGTCTGTGGCGAGCTCGCCGCATCACTCCCCAAGGTCTGTCTGCAGATGGGCGAGGCGAAGGGAGTGGTTGATGCGTTCACCGGCTTCTCCACCAAGTGATCGCCCTAGCATGGTAGTTATGTCCATCCCGGAGTTCTCATGGCTCGACGAGGTTCGCATCCGCGTTGCCTACGGCGCCTACCCCCAGCAGCCGCCGGAGATCGTCTTTCTACTGATATTGGGCGAGCCTGACCTGGGCGGCAAGCCGCTGGCTGATGACGAGGTCGTTGGCCACCTCGAGGCTCTGACTTGGGCCGAAGAACGTGGGACGCGATATCAGGTGCCGTACGACCTCGACGTGCGAAAGGCGCACTTCTCGTGGGGCGCTGACGGAGCAAGCGCCAGCGTTCTCTTGTACCTGGCGAACCAACTCGCTTCCGGTGCTATCGGGGCGCTGGTGGGTGCCGCAGCCATGAAGGCACTTGGGGGTATTCGCACAGCGCTCCAGTCAACCTCGCGTAGTGATCAGTTCTTGAACACTCGAGAAGAACTGACCGAGTACGGCGAGTGGTGCATCCGAGCGGCCTACGAAAGCTGGATACCTGACGACGTCAGCCTCACACTGGTTGAGGAGTCAGCGGCCGACGACGAGTGGACGGGACGGTATCGCGATGGTTCAGGAGCCACGTACGGCGTGACTTTGCGCCCAGCGGACGGACATCCGTACCGCGTGCGGGTGACCCGGCGAGCCATACACACTGACGAGATCCCGTGACCGTTGGCTCAAACCGCCTGATGGCGCGTTGCTGCACCTGACAACGTGACCACCACACCTACTGTCATCGATGGCGATCTGGGGTCTCCACCGCCGCGGCTTGCCTCGTTACCGCTCTACCGCGCACCTGCGTCCGTACCATCTCATACCGCCGAAACGCTGCGGGGGCCACCGAGTGCTCCACCTGATCGGCAAGGGCCACAAACCCGCGACCCATGCCGCTGGCCGTCCCGGTCCTCCGCGTTCTGGAGGCCCGCCTCGAACGGACCACCGGTCCGTTGATCCAGCGCCCGGTGTCGAAAACGCTGATCGACCGTCGCCATGCCTACCGGATGGTCACGCGGATCGCGAGGCCTCGGGGCTACTGCGGCACATCAACTCCCACTCATTACGGCACGAACAACGATGAACGCGGGGCATCCACCATATGATCTGTGTGGTGCCCACC
This sequence comes from Nocardioides sp. NPDC023903, assembly GCF_040639295.1. Classification (NCBI taxonomy): domain Bacteria; kingdom Bacillati; phylum Actinomycetota; class Actinomycetes; order Propionibacteriales; family Nocardioidaceae; genus Nocardioides; species Nocardioides sp. NPDC023903. The sequence continues at coordinate 3,607 of NZ_JBEZZS010000004.1, forward strand.
TACATGAGCATCGCCGTCGCACTCATAGATGACCAACCTACGCTTCTGGTCGAGTGGGAGGGGCAGGACGTTGAACGCCACCCGATCCCGGCGGTCAAGAAAGACCGCGCGCTGCGGTTCGCTGCAGGCGAGCCTGGTCATCGCTCTACGATTTGGCGTATCTGGGGTGCGAAGAACGCGGACGACGTTTACCTTGCAAGCCGGGCATCTGCAGGCGAGTTCAAGGTGAGCCTGCACCAGTCGGGGGACTGGAGATTTCAGGCGATCGACCTGCGCAAGGAGAATGACACCCACTTCGGCGGACTTGATTCCGGGCAGGGAAGGCTCTTGCACCAGTGGACGAGGCCCACGGCCGACGAAGCGGGTTGGACACGCGCCGTCACGATCCAAATCCCTTTCGAACATCTATCCGTCGTCCCCAATGACGGCGTTAAGTATTCCGACGTGCGCTGGATTAGGGCACTGCGGCCCGGGCACACCCTGATGTTCGAAGTAGTGCTGGTTCCACTTGACGCCGAACAGGTAGTCGTGCGGTCATTCGACCTCGATCCCGACGACTTCGCGGCTGTGGTCGATGCGATCCGTCTTCCCGGAGGCGAAGTCGTACTCGTCCTTGCCTTTACCGAGCCGACCCCGGCAGGAACTCTCGAGGAAATCGACGCACGGCTGCACAAGTACGCCGCTGACGGTTTCGCGGCCCCCGAGTCCTGGGACCGGTCCCCAGAGTCCGCGCCGAGAACCCTCACGTTCCAGGACGATGGAGGTGTCTTGGTGCTCTTCGATCTGGCGCTAGGGCCACTCGGGAACCATGGCTAGTTCGCAGCTCAGGTGAGTCATACCGCCGCGAAGCGGCCGTTCCATCACCGCGGCGGCAGTGCTCTGTCAGTTTGTCGATTTCACTGAGGCCCGGCGCGGCGATCGATACGCTTGCAGGTCCACCCTAACCGGAGGTTCCCATGCGAGCCCGTCACACCGCAGCCGCCGCGATCGCAACCACCTTCGTAGTGCTCTGGATCGGGGTGAGCGCGGCAGGTGCAGCCCCAGCCGACTACGTCCTCTCGTCGGACAAGGCCACCATCGAAGGGGACGACGAGCCGACAGTCGGCATCACACTCATCAACCTGACTGACCAACCTGCGACCGTCGAGCTGGCGACAAGTGAGGGTGGCAACAACTGTGTCCCGAGCGACGAGGAACTCCCGGCTCGCCAGGAAACTGAACTGACTTTCACGCTCAAGGACTGCGATTTCGGCGACGAGAAGACAGTCGCGCTCACGCTCGAGGTCGAGGGCGTCACATTCAAAGTCACGGCAAGGAATGGCGAAGAGTCCACACCAAATTGGGACATTCTCTGGACCTATACCGGGTCATTCGGAGCGGGACTCCTTCTGATCATCGCTGGATGGATCTGGTTCCTCGCCAAGCCACCGGCAGCCCTTTCGACGAAGAACAACGTTGGACCGACGACACCCCTGCCCTACCTAGGTGCCACGTGGAGCTTCAAAGACAGTTGGGCTGCGAACGTGACGCTGGTGTCGGCTGTGTTCACGGGCATCTTCGGATCGTCGGACCTCCTCAAGTCGGTGACAGGAGCCGAGGCCCCCTCCACGCTCGCGCTCATCACCATCGCCAGCGCCATCGGCGTCGCCCTAGTCGGGCTCGGCCCGCTCGTCTTGCAGGCACTCAGAAACGACAAGTCAGAGGTCATCGCTGGGGGGCTCTTTCTGTCGGCCGCGATCGCAGTCGGCACCGCTGGCGGACTCGCCCTCATCATTATCCGCAGCGTTGAGGGTGCGGTTTCGGGCAGTGCTAAGTACTTCCTATGGGGCGGCGGCGTGCTTGCCCTTGCCCTTCTCGCGGTGTACGCAGTGACTTCGATCAGACAGAACCTCATAACGGGGCTTACCGAACCGCCGCCCGAGGCCGAGGGTTTGACCGAGGCGCAGCGACAGGCGCTCTTCGACGCGATCCGCGCGCAACTCGACTCGGGCGTCACTGACAAACAGTTGCGAGACGAGATCGTCCCTGTGATCGAGGGGGTAGTGCCGACGTCATATCCTCGAAGCGGCACCAGCCCTGGTGATTACCCGGCCGCCTACATCTAAACCACCCAGCGGTGTAGCGAATTGCGCTGCGTTACTGCACCGTAAGATGTGGAATGCCAGGAAGGGTTGGCGCATGACCAACGGGATCGAGTCCGTGCTCGGGGACGGCCGCGCCTACGACGCAGGGTTCCTCGGCACGGAGGTTTCCTTGCCGCGACTGGGTGACGAGGCGCTCGCTGCCCGACTTGACGACGGCACAACCGAACTCAACTACCTCCACTTTACTGCGGTCCAGAGAGAACCGTGAAAGCTGCCGATCTTCACCGTTGTCAATATCGAAGGCAAACACGCCCCTACGTCAATCCACCTAAAAAGGCGAGATCACCTGGCCGAACGAAGTACTTATTGAGACGGCTGAGGTCTGGTGGCCAGACGAGCGCATCGACTCGTCCGCTCAGTTGACTGACGATCGCTACCTGACTCAGCCGCCGATCACGACGGCGAGTGGGATCATCGCGGCCTCGTTGGCGCGCAACATCAACCCGATGACCGCGGTCGACGCGCTTGCGGTAGTAGGGCTCTACCTGCGCAAGGACGACCCATTTCTAGGCGCCTGGGCACCGAAAGGTGGCTTGAACCTCGATCACCACCTCACGGCCTGGGTCGCCGTCCGCTCTCAACTTCCCAGCGGGTGGAGATGGGGCAGCGCCCTTGTCGATCACAGCACCGCCACTGATGACGACTACGCCACCCTCCTCTTTGGGTCGTTCTTCGAACGCCTGGTAAGGATGCTCAATCACCGAGACGACATCCACCGCGCCGCCCTTCAGCGCGCCGACAACCAGACGGGTCACGACGCCACCGAGGCGCTCGACACGTTCATGTTCAACGTCGTCGGAGCGTTCGACGCCGCGGCCATCGCGGCCCACATGGGTGCCGGCCGCCAGTTCGCGGACCGAAGAAGGGCTGGATGGCAATCGAAGGATTGGCGGAAGGAACTCGGTGTGCAGCACCTGTACGAGATGTTCCACAAGAACAAGCCCGCCGACGACCTCTTCACCGTCTGCCGACTCCTCCGCAACACCGTTCACGGCGCTGGCCTCAGTTCGATGGTCGTGTCCAGCACGTCCAGCAGGAAGACCCTCGTACGGCTTCCGCACGCCGAGGCCGTCGAGATCGTCGACCGCCTGGAACACCTTGCGCCGGCCCACACCTGGGGCATCGACGATCGACACCGCGGGCACCTCTATGTCGACCCATCTCGGCTCGTCGAGGGACTCATCCCACACATCTTTTCGACGCTTGACGAAGTTCTCGCGCACACGCCACTCGACGGCCTGACCGGTACCGGCGTTGTTCGCGAAGACATACCCATCGACGGATTCTTCGACATCAGCACACGCACACGGACGTGCCTGTTGACCGGGCTCAATCCGCCGTCGGACTGAGTCAGATCAGCCAGCTCCACAGCGCCCCGATCCGCTCGACTCCGCTGCCATGCCGGCGCTGAGCGGACCGCCTCCCAACGTGACAGCGAAACGCACGGCCTACTGCGATCCGTTCCTCTCCCCGGTCCTGCGTCACACCGCCACGACAGTGGCCAGCGTCCTCCCGTCGCGTCGCGGATGCTTGCTGAATCCGGACTCGCTGACTCGGACGCGGCACCCGCCCCAGATGAGGACGGTCCGCCGAGGTATCACGATGTCGACATCATCCGGCCACAGCAGTTAACCACTGGCGAGAACGACGTGACCACACTCGCCTGCGCCTACGCGCCGACGCCCGCTCGAAGGTCCATGGGCATCACCGCGCACCTGACCGATATGCCCAACTCCAAGACGATCAACATCTCTCAACGCGTGCCGCGGGTCCAGGAGAGCGCGTCGGAGGAGATGGCCTCCGACCCATTCTTCAACACGGAAGACGCCTCCGGCTATCTCGGCGTCCCTAAGGCCACGTTGCTGACGTGGCGCGTTCGCCGGCCCGGTTACGGACCGCGCGCAGTCAAGGCTGGCGGCCGGCTCAAGTACCGACTCTCTGAGCTCGACCGATGGCTGCGGGCCCATCAGGAGTCCTTCCCAGAGGACGAGGACATCGACAACGAACCCCCGCCTCAGCCTCAGACGTCAGTCCGTAACCGTCGCCGCACCAGTCGCGTGCGAGGGGCTGCCCTGCGGGCAACTAGCCCCAACGAGGTCGCCTGAGGTCGAAAGGAAAAGAAGAATGGCAAGACAACGACTGATGGTCGGCACCTACGGCGAGATCAGTTGCTTCCAGTTGAAGAACGGGTTGTGGCAGGCGCGCGCCCGATTCTGCGACGTCGATGGTGTCGTGCGTCAGTACCGCAAGAACGGTGAGACAAAGAACAAGGCGAGGGCCAACCTCAAGGCGTTCTTCGTCGAGCACACCGGCACCTTCGGCGACGGCGCGCTCGCGCCCGACGACACCGTTCAGACTCTTCTCGACCTCTGGTTCCAGAAGATGGAGCAGGCGGACGGCGGCCCCAACACGGAGACCTTGGGCTACTACCGTTCCCATATCCGCTGGATCCTGGACAGCGACAAGACCGATCAGCCGCTCGGCGCGTACCAACTCCGGCACGTACGGCCGGTGATCATCCAGGCTGCACTGGACAGCTCGGGAGTCTCGGCCGACATGCGCAAGCGCATCCGCAGCGTCCTCGTGCGCGCCTTCGACATGGCAATCTTCCACGAGGCGATCAACGGCAATCCAGCTACGGCTGTCCCGTCGGTCCCGGTGCCGCGGCACAAGAAGAAGGCCGTTCCCGTAGAGGATCTTGATGCCGTGCGTCTGGCCATCCGCGAGTGGGCCAATGCCGACAATCGGAACGGACCCAAGAGCGTCGACCTGCCTGACATCGTCGAGATGCTTGTCGCCACCGGCATGCGCATCGGGGAACTGCTGGCATTGCGTTGGTCCGACATCGAGCTGGCCGCCCCACCTCAGCGTCGCGACGACGAGGGCTGGTTCCCGTGGCTGATGGTGAACGGCCAGATCACCTCGAAGGGCAAGCGAGTCGACTACGGCAAGACCGACGCGGCGATCCGCCCGATCGCGCTCCCCGACTGGGCGGCGGCGCTGCTGCGGCGTCGGAAGGTTGCCCAGACCCCCAATGACCTCGACGCGGTGTTCATCACTCGGAACGGCACCTGGCACTACCCCACCAACATCCAGGGCCGCCTGCGCCACATTCGTCTGCTCGACGACTACGCCGACCTCACGGTCCTCCAAGGCGTCACGCCCCACTCCTTCCGACGCACCGTAGCGACGCAGATCGACGAGATCTACGACGCCGAGGCCGCGATGAACCAGCTCGGCCACACCTCCAAGACGGTAACTGAGCGGCACTACATCAATCGCAAACTTGTCGTGCCCGATTACCGTTCAGCTACCGAGCGCCTCGCACCGGGCTCCGAGGCAAGCGACGGCCCAACGGTCGGGCTCTGAGAGCCCTCGGAGACCACGAACGACTCCCCGCCCCAACCCGTAGACGCGCTCAGCGTCCGTCTACGGGATGTTCTGCGCGCGCCCATGCTGTCGCGGCGCCTGACGCGCGCGGGGTTGCCCAGGCACCTGAGCTGGGCTCGCTTTGCGCAAACCGAGCCCAAAGTGAGCCTTAAGGCCCGTTCTCGGAGATCGACTGCGAAATCCCGAATCGCATCACTGCTGTTCAGAGCCTGTTTTCGTCAGCAATGCGACGCATTCGACGTGATGGGTCATCGGGAACAGGTCGAAGGCGCGCAGGGTGCGCAGCCGATAGCCGTGCTCGGCGAAGATCGCGACGTCACGAGCCAGGGCGGCGGGGTCGCAGGCGACGTACGCGACCTTTCGTGGCGAACGCGCGACGACGGCGTCGACGACCTTCCGGCGGGCGCCCTCGCGGGGCGGGTCGAGGACGACGAGGTCGAAGGGACCGTCCTCGAGGCGGCCGAGCACGGTGGCGACGTCGCCGGCGCTGATCTCGGCGGTGGGTACGTTGCCCACGGAGAGCGCGGAGGCGGTCGGGTCGCCCTCGATGGCGACGACACGTCCGGTGGGTCCGACCCGGTCGGCGAGGAAGGCGGAGAAGAGGCCGACGCCGGCGTAGAGGTCTAGGACGGTGTCGCCCGGGTCCGGTGAGAGGGCGGACAGCACCGCGGAGACCAGGGTCGAGGGCGCACCCGGGTGGACCTGCCAGAACCCGTCGGCGGAGACCTCGAAGGAGTGCTCTGTTCCCCCGACTGCGACCGTCTCCGCGACAGTCCCAGCACCAGGCTCGCGGGCGTCGGTGGTCGCGATCAGGCAGTCGTCGACGGGGATGACGTCGTGCGAGCGGTACTTCCGCATGCCTCGGCCGCCACCCGGGGCGGTCGTGTAGCGCTGACGGGTCCGCCAGCGCAGCCCGTCCTCATCCCCAGGAACGGCCTCGACAGCCAGTCCGGACACCAGCGGGTCCGAGGCCGACAGGCCACCCAGTCGGACCAGCTGCTCGCGCAGCACCGTCGCCTTCAGCTCGCGCTGGGCGGACACGGAGACGTGCTGGAAGTCGCAGCCGCCGCAGAGGCCGGGACCGGCGTACGGGCATGGCGGAACGACCCGTTCCGGTGCGGCCGAGACCACCGAGACCGCGTCCCCGCGCCAGAACCGGTCACCGGCGGTTCCCTCGGTGATCTCGACGACCACCTGCTCACCGGGCAGGGCGTGGCGTACAAAGACCACTCGGGAGGCGTCTTGGATCTGTACGCGGGCGACGAAGTGGCCGCCGTGGGCGACCGGGCCGACCTCGACCTCGAAGCGCCGCCCGACGTACGACTCGCCCTTCGACGCCTTCGGACGGGGGCGACGTCCGCGGGGCGCGGGACGCTGCGGGCGGCTCATCGGCGTCCGCTTCCGCGACGCAGGCCGGGCGCGAGCCAGTATTCCTCGCGCAGCTCCTCGGCGCGCTCCTTGCCGGAGGCGAGCTGGTAGGGCACCGAGATGACCATGACGCCCGGAGTGAACAGCAGCCGGCCTTTGAGCCGCAGCGCCGTCTGGTTGTGGAGGAACTGCTCCCACCAGCGGCCGACGACGTACTCGGGGATGTAGACGGCCACGACGCCACGCGGGTTGGCGTCGCGGATCGCCGAGGCGTACTCCACGACCGGGCGGATCAGCTCGCGGTAGGGCGAGTGGAGCACCTTGAGCGGCATCGGCAGGTTGCGCTCGTCCCACTGCTTCAACAGCTCGGCGGTGTCGGAGTCGGAGGTCGAGACCGTCACGGCCTCGAGCGCGTTGGGCCGGGTCGCCTGGGCGAAGGCCAGCGCTCGCAGCGTCGGCTTGTGGAGCTTGGAGACCAGCACGATCGCGTGGACCCGGGTCGGCATGATCTTGTCCTGCTCGTCGGCGGCCAGCTCGCGGGCGACGTTGTCGTAGTGGCGCCTGATCCCCAGCATGACCACATAGAAGAAGCCCATCGCCAGGATCGTGATCCAGGCCCCGGCGAGGAACTTGGTGATCAGCACGATCACCAGGACGACCGAGGTCATCCCGAGACCGAAGGTGTTGATCGCCCGCGAACGCTGCATGCGCCGGCGCTCGCTCGGGTCCCGCTCAGTGGCCAGATGGCGGGTCCAGTGGCGGATCATGCCCAGCTGGCTGAGGTTGAAGGAGACGAAGACGCCGACGATGTAGAGCTGGATCAGCTTGGTGGTCTGTGCCTCGAAGATGATGATCAGCGCGATCGCGAGCACCGCGAGGAAGACGATGCCGTTGCTGTAGGCGAGCCGGTCGCCGCGCGCTCCCAGGGACCGCGGTGCGTAGCCGTCCTTGGCGAGGATCGAGCCCAGCACCGGGAAGCCGTTGAACGCGGTGTTGGCGGCGAGCACCAGGATGATGCCGGTGACGGTGATGACGAAGTAGAAGCCCGGCGGGAAGTCGTTGAAGACCCCGGCCGCGATCTGGGAGATCACCGGGTGCTGCTCGTAACCCTCCGGCACGGCGTCGCCGGCGGCGGTGCGGAGGTTGTCGAGAGCATGCGGGTCGACGTAGCGGATGCTCATCTGGTTTGCCAGCACGATGATGCTCATCATCATCGTGACCGCGATCAGGCCGAGCAGCAGCAGCGTGGTGGCGGCGTTCTGGCTCTTCGGCCGCCGGAAGGCAGGTACGCCGTTGGAGATCGCCTCCACACCGGTCAGCGCCGCACAGCCGGATGAGAACGCGCGGGCGAGCAGGAAGACCAGCGCCACCTGGTTGAGGGTGCCCTCCCAGCCCTCCTCGGGCCTGATGTGCAGGGAGGCGCTCTCCGCCTCGGGAAGGTTGCCGTTCACCAGCAGCAACAGGCCGTAGAGGCCCATCCCGAGGATGGCGAACATGAACAGGTAGGTCGGGACCGCGAAGAACGTCCCCGACTCGCGTACGCCGCGCAAGTTCATCGCGGTGAGCAGCACGATCGCGATCGAGGCGACCAGCACCTCATGGCCGATCAGGGAGGGGATCGCGCTGGCGGCGTACTGCGCGGCGTTGGAGATCGACACCGCGACCGTCAGCACGTAGTCGACGAGCAGGGCGCTGGCCACGGTCACGCCCGCGTTGCGCCCCAGGTTGACGGTCGCGACCTCGTAGTCGCCACCGCCGCTCGGGTAGGCGTGGACCGTCTGCCGGTAGGAGGCGACCACGGTCAGCATCACCAGGGCGACGACCAGGCCGATCTTCCAGGACCAGGCGTACGCCGAGGCTCCCGCCACCGCGAGCATGATGAAGACCTCGTCGGGCGCGTAGGCCACCGAGGAGAGCGCGTCGCTGGCGAAAACGGGTAGCGCGATGCGCTTCGGCAGCAGCGTCTCGCCCAGCTGAGAGCTACGGAGCTTGCGACCGATCAGGATCCGCTTGGAGACATCACCAACACCCACAACGGCAGACGCTACGGCACATCGCGGCTTCGGCGCGCTTCCGGATCGCCACGCGCATCCGAACACGCCAACTTCGAGGGCGTAGGCGACGCGCGGCCCGGGCGAGTGCAATCATGACACGGTGCACGTAGTGATCATGGGCTGTGGCCGCGTCGGCTCGACCCTGGCCAGGAGCCTCGAGGACCGTAACCACACGGTCTCGGTCATCGACCAGAACTCCGAGGCGTTCAGGCGGCTCGGACCGGGGTTCAACGGAGACAAGGTCGCCGGGATGGGCTTCGACCGCGAGGTGCTGCTCAAGGCCGGCATCAAGCGCGCCGAGGCGTTCGCGGCGGTCTCCAGCGGTGACAACTCCAACATCATCTCCGCCCGGGTGGCGCGCGAGGAGTTCGGCATCCAGCAGGTCGTGGCCCGCATCTACGACCCCGGCCGCGCCGAGGTCTACCAGCGCCTCGGGATCAGCACGGTCGCGACCGTGAAGTGGACCGCCGACCAGGTGCTCCGCCGGCTCCTGCCGGCCGGCGCCGAACCCGACTTCCGCGACATGTCGGGCAACATCCGCATCGACCAGGTGATCATGCCCGAGGCCTGGGTCGGCGAGCGGACCATCAAGTTCCAGCGGCAGTCCGGCAGCCGCATCGCCTGGATCGACCGGCTCGGCGAGGGCGTCCTCCCGGTCCGCGAGAGCGTGATCCAGGAGGGCGACGTGCTCCACATCGTCATGCGCGAGGAGAACACCGCGCAGGCGTACAAGACGATCAAGAACGGCCCCGAGGAAGACTAGTGGTCACCCCTGCCGCACCAGGCCCTGCTGCGCGCCGCTCGGCACGCACGCGGGCGGCGTTGCCGCCGCTCGACAGACAACACCGGTATGCCTTCGCGGCGGCGCCTTGCCCGCGCACGCACCGAACGACGCTCGCGACGGCCCTGGACGACAGGATTGACCACTGATGAGAGTTGCTATCGCCGGGGCCGGGGCCGTCGGCCGGTCCATCGCCCGTGAGCTGATCACCAATGGCCACGAGGTGCTCCTCATCGACAAGAACCCGGGCTCGATCAAGCCCGAGCGGGTCGCCGACGCCGAGTGGCTGCTCGCCGACGCGTGCGAGCTCTCCTCGCTCGAGGAGGCCAGGCTCGACAACTGCGACGTGGTCATCGCCGCGACCGGTGACGACAAGGCCAACCTGGTCTGCTCGCTGCTGGCCAAGACCGAGTTCGGCGTGCCGCGCACCGTGGGCCGGGTCAACCACCCCAACAACGAGTGGCTCTTCACCGAGGCCTGGGGCGTCGACGTCAACGTCTCCACCCCGCGGATCATGTCCGCGCTGGTCGAGGAGGCCGTCACCGTCGGCGACCTGGTGCGCCTGTTCACCTTCCGACAGGGTCAGGCCAACCTGGTCGAGATCACCCTGCCCGCCGACTCGCCCTACGTCGGCAAGCCCACCGGCCTGGTGCCGTTCCCGGAGAACTGCGCGCTGGTCACGCTCCTGCGTGACGGCCAGGTCTACGTACCCACCCCCGAGCAGCCTCTCGAGCAGGGCGACGAGCTCCTCTTCGTCGTGCCCACCGAGAAGGAGGACGAGCTCGAGCGTCTTCTCGCCCCCACCGGTCACGGCGGCTGACGCCGAGGATCTCGTACGCAGCAACCCCACGATCTCGGCAGGACAACAGTTGGCTCGCTCCCCCCTCCTCCAGACGCTTCGTCCTGTCCGGGGAAGGCTGGTCGCCAGCCTGCTGCTGATGGTCGTCTCGACCGTCGCCGGCCTGGTGCCGCTGGTCGGGATCGTCGAGCTCGCCCGGATCCTGCTGCCCGCGGCGTCGGGCGCCGCCGTCGATGCCGACCGCGCCTGGGTCGTGGTCTGGGTGAGCGTGGCGGCGCTGCTGGTGCGCCTGGCGACGGTGCTCGGCTCGTCGTGGCTCTCCCACGTCGCCGACCTCGACCTCTCCATCCACCTACGGCGGCTGCTGGTCGCCCGGCTCGGCCGGGTGCCGCTGGCGTGGTTCACCGAACGCAACTCAGGCACCGTCAAGAAGGCGGTGCAGGACGACGTCGCCGCGCTGCACCATCTGGTCGCGCACTCGGTGATGGAGCTGACCGCGGCGATCACGCTGCCGGCCGTCGTGGCCTGCTACCTCTTCATCGTCTCCCCGCCGCTCGCCCTGATCACCCTGATCCCGCTCGCGCTCGGTCTGGTCGGGTTCCGGATCTCGATGCGGGGTGCCGCCGCGCTCTACCGCGACTACGACGCCGGCCTGGCCGAGCTCGCCGCGGCCACGGTCGAGAACACCGGCGGGATCGCGGAGATCAAGACCTTCGGCGCCACCGGGCAGGCTCACCGGCGGCTGGCCGAGGTCGCCACCCGGTTCGGCGGGTTCAACCGAGCCTGGATGCGTCACTCCGCTCTGGGGATGCTGCTGATGGAGCTCGCGCTGACGCCGGCGCTGACCCTGGTGCTCGTGCTCGGCGCCGGGGTCTGGATGCTCCGCGCTGACTGGATCACCGGACCCGATCTGGTCCCGTTCCTCGTCCTCGGGTTGGCCATGACCGCGCCGGTCACCGTCGCTGGCTACGCCGCCCGCGAGCTGCGCGAGGCCACCGAGGCTGCCCGGCGCATCCAGCGTCTGCTGGCCGAGCCGGAGCTCCCCGAGCCGGCCGTCCCCTCCCCAGCCCCGGGCTCGGCCCGGGTCGAGCTCCACCACGTCTCCTTCGCCTACTCCCCCGGCGCGCCACCGGTGCTCCACGACATCGATCTGGTCCTCGAACCGGGCACCGTGACTGCGCTCGTTGGTCACTCCGGCTCCGGCAAGTCGACGCTGGCCAAGCTGCTGCCTCGCTTCGCCGACCCGATCGCCGGCCGGATCACCATCGCCGGGGTGGACCTGCGCGAGATGACGAGCGCACAGCTCTACGAGCAGGTCTCCTTCGTCTTCCAGGACACCGGGCTGCTGCGTACCTCGATCCGGGACAACATCCGGCTCGCCCACCCACAGGCACCCGACGAGGACGTACGCCGCGCGGCCGAGGCCGCGCAGATCGCCGACCGCATCGACGAGCTCCCGCGAGGCTACGACTCGGTGGTCGGTGAGGACGGCCAGCTCTCCGGTGGCGAGCGGCAGCGGGTCGCGATCGCCCGCGCCGTCCTCTCCGACACCCCGATCCTCGTCCTCGACGAGGCCACCGCGGCGGCCGATCCCGAGTCGGAGGCGCTCGTCCAGCGCGCGCTGTCGCGCCTCGTCGCGGGACGTACGCTGCTGGTGATCGCCCATCGACTCTCGACGGTCACCGCGGCCGACCAGATCGTGGTCCTCGACGAGGGCCGGGTCGCCGAGCTCGGCACCCACGAAGAGCTCCTCGCCCGGGCCGGGCGCTACGCCAAGCTCTGGGCCGCCGACCAGCGCGCCCACCCGGCCCCCGCCGGTCGAGCCGTGAGGCCGCCTGCGGCCGAGCGTGTCGAGACCAACACAGTCGTGATGAGCGTGGACAGAGAACGTGTTGGTCTCGACACGCCTTCGCCTAGCGGCTCCGGCGGCTCGACCGACAGCGGCGAGGAGGAGGAGTCGGCATGATCACCATCGTCCGCCTGCTCGCCGACCTCCTCGATCACGCTCATCGGCGCCAGCTCGCCCGCGTCGTGGCGATGTTCGTCACCACCGGCGTACTCCAGGGTCTGGCCTTCGCCTGTGTCGTGCCGGTCCTGGACGCCGCGCTGCGCCAGGACTGGGACGCCGCGACCACCTGGCTGGGGGTGCTCGCCGCCCTGTTCGTGGCCCATCACGTGGCGCTGACGGTGGGCAACCTGGACGGCTACGACCTGGCCTGCGACCTGCTCGACATCACCCTGGCCCGGCTCGGCGACCACACCGTGCGGCTGCCGCTGGGCTGGTACGACCAGGACCGCACCGGCCAGCTCTCCCGGATGGCCTCCAAGGGCGCCACCGACATCGCCTCGGTGCCAGGACATCTGCTGCGGCCGCTGATCGCCGCCGTGGTCAGCCCGGTCACCGTGGTCGTCGCGATGGCGTTCCTGGAGTGGCGCCTGGCGCTCGCGCTCCTCATCGGGGTCGTCGCGGTGCTGGCCACCACCCGGCTCCTGGCGACGATCGTCGGCCGCGGCGAGGGCGCCTACGACGCCGCGATGGCGGGGGGCTCGGCGCGCGTGGTCGAGTTCGCGCTCAACCAGCCGGCCCTGCGGGTCTTCGGCCGCACCGTCCACGGCAACGAACTGGTCGAGACCGCGCTGCGGGAGCAGAAGCGAGCGTCGCGACGGCTGCTGGTGACCGGCTTCGGCGGCCTGGGCATCCAGCTGCTCTCCATCCAGGCGCTGCTCACCCTGGTGATCGCGCTGGCCGTCCACCTCAGTCTCGGCGGCACGCTCGCCGCGGCCACCGCGATCGGTCTCCTCGTCCTCACGGTGCGGTTCGTGGAGTCGCTCATCGACTACGGCGAGCTCTCCAGTGCGCTGCGGATCGCCGAGGGCTCGTTGCGACGTGTCCTCGACGTGCTCGCCCTCGAACCGCTTCCCGAGCCTGCCACGCCCGGCGAGCCGGCCGACAGCGGGATCGAGCTGCGCGACGTGGCCTTCTCCTACGGCGGCACCACCCGTGTCCTCGATGAGGTCTCCCTCATCGCGCCACCCCGCTCGCTGACCGCCGTGGTCGGGCCGTCGGGCTCCGGGAAGAGCACCCTGCTGCGCCTGGTCGCTCGGTTCCACGACGTCACGGCGGGCTCGGTGATGCTCGGTGGGGTCGACGTACGCGATCTGGGCACCGAGGCGCTGATGCGGCGCGTCTCGATCGTCTTCCAGGACGTCTACCTCTTCGAGGGCACCCTGCGCGACAACGTGATGATGTCGCGGCCCGACGCCACCGAGGACGAGCTGCTGGAGGCCGCCCGGCTGGCCCGCGTCGACGACATCGTCGAGCGTCTCCCGCACGGCTGGCAGACCCGGATCGGCGAGGCCGGCTCCACGCTCTCGGGCGGTGAGAAGCAGCGGGTCTCGATCGCCCGGGCGCTGCTGAAGGACGCCCCTGTCGTACTCCTCGACGAGGCGACCGCCGCGCTCGACGCCGAGAACGAGGCCGCGGTCCAGGAGGCGCTCACCGCGCTCTCCGCCGACCGTACGGTCATCGTCATCGCCCATCGTCTCCAGACCGTCGTCGCCGCCGACCAGATCGTCGTCCTCGACCGCGGCCGGATCGTGGAGCGCGGCTCCCACGAGGAGCTCCTCGCCCACGGCGGGCGGTACCTCGACTTCTGGCGCGAGCGTACGCAGGCCGAGGGCTGGCGGCTTCTTGCCAAAGAGTAGACATGAGAGCCGGCCGGGCCGTCCCTGAGGACGCCCCGGCCGGCGTGGCTCACTCAGAACGCGTCGGGGTGCAGTCCCTCGGCGATCGTCCGCACCGCGGTGACGTTGCCGAGCGTGCCCGGGAACGTGTCCGGGGTGCGCAGGGAGATGAAGCGGTCCTCCTTGACGGCGGTGACGTCGGGGAACGTCTTGCGCAGGTACGCCTCGACCCGCCCGGCCTCGGACTCCTCCCGGACGGCGAACACGATGGCATCGGGGTTACGCGCGGCGACCTCCTCCGGGGAGACGACCGCGGAGAAGAACTGGGAGAAGAGCTCCTCGTCCGGGCTGAAGACGTTCTCGCCGCCGGCGCGCTCGATCATGTCGTACTCCACCCCGGCGCCGATCGCGGAGAGCGTCTTGCCCTCGACGAAGAGCTGGGCGACCTTGGGTTGCGGGCGGTCCTGCACGGCCTTCTCGACCGCCTCGAGGTCACCTCGGGTCTCGGCGACCAGCTCGTCAGCAGCAGCAGGGACGCCGAAGATGCTGCCGAGTGCCTCCAGGTCGGTGAACAGGTCGGTGACCTCACCCGTGGACCGGCGCTCGGGGCAGCCGCCGGCGGCGACGTAGGTGGTCACCCCGGCGTCGGTGAGCTGGTCGATGGTGGCGAAGCCCTGCTCGGCGGTGAACTCGTACTCGGTCGGGGCGACGACCGCGTCGGGCTGTACGTCGAGGAGCTGCTCGCGGGCCGGCGGCGCATCCGTGCTCAGCTCGGGTACCTCGCTCGCGTCCGCGGCGACGTCCTCGGGGAGCTCGTGCATGGCCGTCTGCGCCTGGCCGACGAGACGGTCGGCGACCCCGAGGCGTACGAGCAGCTCGGTCTGCGCCGGGCTGAGTCCGACGATGCGCTTCGGAGCCGACTCGACCGTGATCTCGCGGCCGCAGTTCTCCACGGTCACCGGGTAGCCCTCGGCCGCCTCGCCTCTCGCCGCGGCGTCGTTCTGGACGCCGGTGCCGCCGCATCCGGTCGCGGCCAGGAGCGTGAGCGCTGCCACCGGGACGGTGCGCAGCAGTGGGGTGGTGTTCATGTGTTCCTTTCTCGAACCCGCGCGGACGTCCCGCGCAGGAGCAGGTGTGGGGTGCCGGCCTCGGGATCGGTGATCCGGCTGGCCTCGACACCGAAGACCTCGCGCACCAGATCGGGCGTGAGGATGTCCGCGGGCTTCCCGAGCGCGACGACGTGCCCGCGGTCGAGCACCGCGACCCGGTCGCAGTAGGCCAGCGCGAGGTCGAGCTCGTGGAGCGCGACAACGGTGGTGATCCCGAGCTCGGCGACGGTGTGCATCAGCTCGAAGCGGTAGGAGACGTCGAGATGGTTGGTGGGCTCGTCGAGGAGCAGGAGCTCGGCCTCCTGGGCGATCGCCCGGGCGAGCAACGTACGCTGCCGCTCACCGCCCGAGAGCCGGTGGACCGGCCGGTCGGCCAGCGTCGAGACGCCCGCCAGCTCCATCGCCTGGCCCACCACCAGCCAGTCCTCGGGACTGTCGCGGCCGAGCACCCCCCGGTGCGGCGTACGTCCCAGCAGCACGCTCTCGGCGACGGTGAGCCCGAACTCGTCCGGCGGTTCCTGGGCCATCACCGCGACCCGGCGCGCGATCTCGCGCCGGCTCATCGTGGCGACGTCGGCTCCGTCGAGGAGAACCTGGCCCGAGACGGGCTTGAGGGCGCCGAAGCAGGCCCGCAGGATAGTCGACTTGCCGCTGCCGTT
Source organism: Nocardioides sp. NPDC023903 (assembly GCF_040639295.1). NCBI lineage: Bacteria > Bacillati > Actinomycetota > Actinomycetes > Propionibacteriales > Nocardioidaceae > Nocardioides > Nocardioides sp. NPDC023903. The sequence continues at coordinate 19,595 of NZ_JBEZZS010000004.1, forward strand.
GGCGCCGAGCAGGCCGAGGACCTCCCGCGGCTCGACCACGACCGAGGCGGCGGTGACGACCTCCCGGCTGCCCCGGTTCAGGGTGAGGTCCAGCGTCTCGAGCCTCATCGCGCCATCCCCTGCTCGTCGGCGGCCCGGCCGCGCATCAGCCACAGGAAGAACGGCACCCCGATCAGCGCGGTGATGATGCCCAGCGGCACCTCGGCGGGTGCCGAGACGGTACGGGCGATCAGGTCCGCGCCGCACAGGAACAGGGCGCCGCCGAAGACCGCCACCGGGACGATCCGCCGGTGGTCGGAGCCGACCAGGACTCGCGCGATGTGCGGGACCACGAGACCGACGAAGCCGATCCCGCCGGCGACCGAGACCACGGTGCCGGTGAGCAGCGCAGCGGCGAGCAGCAGGACCGACCGCAGCCGGTTCACCCGGACTCCCAGCGCCGTGGCCGTCTCGTCGCCGACCTGGAGCGCGTTGACCGCGCGGCCGGTGGTGATCGAGACGCCGAGCGCGACCACCAGGGCGACCAGCGGACCGGACAGGTCGGTCATCGTGGCGGCGGAGACCGAGCCCAGCAGGAAGAACATCACGCTGAACACGTTCTGCGCCTCGGTCGTGAGCGTCAGATAGCTGGTGATCGCGCTGAAGAACGTGCCCAGCGCCACTCCGGTCAGCACCAGGCGCTGCGGGGCGATGCTGCCGTTCTTGTACGCCACCCAGAACACCGCCGCGGTCGCGACCGCGGCGCCCAGGAATGCCGCGGTGCCGATCCAGGCGCCGACCGCCGCGGCACCCAGGACGACCACGGAGACCGCGCCCACACCTGCCCCCGAGGAGACGCCGATGATCGCCGGCTCGGCCAGGGGGTTGCGTACGACTGCCTGGATGAAGACCCCGGCCAGGCTCAGCGCCGCTCCGGCCAGCGCGGCCAGCAGCGCACGTGGCAGCCGGAACTGCCAGACCACCTGATCCTGCAGCACGGTGTAGGTGCCGTCGCTCATCCACGGCATCCCGGGCAGCAGGTGCCCGGTGACGAGCCTGGCGGCGTCGAGCGCGCTCAGGTCGACGGTGCCCGACGACGCGGACAGGGCGATGACGACGAGGAGTGCGGCCGCGAGGCCGATGGTCAGCACCCGGGCGCGCCATCTGCGCCGGGCGATGGCGGCAGGCACGGGGGCGCGGTCGCCGGACCGCGAGAGCGCCGGTGGCGAGACGTCGTCCGTGGTCACGGAGATATCGGTGGGGGTCATCACACTCCTGTGGATTCGTGAGCTGAGTCGAGGGCGAAGCCGAGGACGGAGGCGGCGAAGTCGTGCACGGCGTCGAGGTGGTTGCCGCCATGGCCCATCCGGGGGCGGTGGCTGCGTACGACCTCTGCGCCGCGAGCCGTCAACGCCTCGGCGAGCCGATCGGTGGGTGCGGCCGCGACCCTGGAGTCCTCCGCGAAGGTGGTCAGCAGGAAGCGCGGCCAGCGTCCGCCCGGGAATCGGCGGGCGCGCTCGAACGGCGAGTAGTCGTCCATGGCGGCCCGCACCGCGGGATCGTTCGGGTCGCCGAACTCTTCGGCCCAGTGCCGCGCGCTGGGGTGCTCGCTGATGCGGTGCGGGTCGAGCGGCGCGGCCGTGCAGGCGACCCCGGCGACGAGGCCCGGCTCAGCGAGCGCCGCGGAGATCGCGACCAGCCCGCCGAGCGACGCCCCAGCGAGCACCAGCCGTTCCGGCCGGGTCAGGCCGAGGCGCACGAGCTCGCGGGCGACGATGACGGCGTCGGCGACCGTACGTGTCTTGCCCGCGCCCTGCCCTGCGGTGTGCCAGGGCGTGCCCGCCCCGCCTCCGCCGCGCAGCCGGGCGGTCACGTGCAGCCCGCCGAGCTCACACCAGGCGGCGACCGAGGGTTCGAAGGCGGGAAGGTCGACGATCCCGAACCCGCCGTAGACCTCCAGGAGGGTCGGGCCGCCGAGGTCTCCGGTCAGGATCAGCTCGATCTCGGCACCGTCCTCTGCCGTCACGGTGATGAACCGCGACCGTGGGCCCTCGCTCGTCGAGCCTGCCGCCTCCTCGAGCGGTATCACCTTCGGTGCCTCGGCCGGTGACTCGATCCGCACCCAGGCGCGGTCCTGCGCCCAGGAGAGGCCGGAGACGGTACGTACGTCCTGCTGCTCCGAGATGACGACGGTCTGCGTCGGCGCGAGGACCCCGGCATCGGCGGCGAGGCGGACGACCACGGAGTGGCCGTCCCGGACCAGGTGGACCAGGCAGCCGCCCGGGACCGCCTGGGCGTGGACGGGGACTCCCGACAGGGTCTCCAGCCGACATCGCGCCGGCGCCGTTCCGGGCACCCGGAGACTCACCAGCTCGTCGCCGGTCACCGCCAGCAGCGTGTCCGCCGCGGCGCTGACGCTCCGAAACCTGGGGAGCTCGAGGATCTCCGAGCCGTCGATGCCGACCAGCCGGGTACGCACCTCGTCGGTCCGAGCGACGACCACCGTGCCGCCGACGCCGATCGGTGCCGTGCGCTCACCAGCGGCGGCGGTGAACAGCGTCTGTGGCGGCTCGCCGCGCCTGACCTGCAGGCAGCGGCCGTGCGCATCGACGAGGAACAGGTCCTCACCGGCCCAGGCCATCCGCGCGTGCCGGACCGTCACCCCCTCGAGCTCGGTCGACGCCCGCGTCGCTGTGTCCACGACCACCACGCGCCCGTTCTCGGAGCCGTCGTCGCTGACCTCGACAGCGACCAGACATCCGTCCGGCGATGGCGCGAAGCCCTGGATCCTGACGCCCGGGTCGAACACGACGCCGCCGTCCTCGTCGACCAGAACCGCCAGCAGGTCACCGGGACGCCGGGACTGCCGGAAACGACACAGCGGCAGTCCCGGACGGCCCGACCGCTCGGCACGCCGCAGCGCGTCGCGCACGCTCGCGCGCCTCACCGTCCCACCCCGTCGACCCAGGTCTCGGGAGGCCTGATGACGCCCAAGTGTCCGCCCTCATTGAAGGGGGATCCCAGGTCGAGGGTCGACTCGATGCCCGTGGGGCGGACGAGGTGGAGCTCGCCGTCCCCTCCGCGGGTGACCGCGGCCAGGTCGCCGGAGACCAGCGCCAGCGCCCGCCGTTGTGCGGACCTGTTTCCGACCGGGTCCCAGGGTGCGACACCGGGACGCGGGGCGGCGCTCATCGGCGGCAGCTCGGCCTCGCTGAGCCGGCCGCCGATGAGCATCGCCAGCCGGTCGCCGTCGGGATGCACGATCGTCCAGGCGACCGTTCCGCCGGCGGCGTCGGGCCGGAACACCAGGCCGTCGCCGGTCCGGGTCACCTCAACCGCTCCGTCGAGCGTCCAACGCACCAGGTGGTTGGTCCAGGTGTGCCACTGCTCGGCGTTGGAGTCGGCTCCACGTACGGAGCAGACGATCCCCAGCGCCGGATCGAAGCGGAGGAAGTACGCCCGTCCGGGAACCGGCCACGGCCAGGTCTCCAGACGCTCGGGCCGGCCCCCGGTGACGCGGAGTCGTTCGATGCCCGCCTCCGTGGACAGGTGGACGACTCCTGACCGGTGGTCAGCGGCGTCCCCGTGCCCGAGGTCGCCCGCTAGCTTCAGGCGCTCGCCGCGTACGACCGGGCAGTGCGGCCCGGCCCGAAGCAGGTCGTGCAGCGGGATGACCTCCGCCTCGCCGGGCTCGCGATGTCGCAGCACGACCATCGGCTCGCCTGTTCCGACATCCGGAACGATCACGACGCCCGGTTCGCCGGTGCGAACCCGCACCCGTACGGCGGTGGTGCCGCTCGGGTCGGCCAGGTCCACGACCGTGACCAGATCGCTCCACGGATCCCAGGAGGCGCCCAGGCCTGTGGTGACGACGACGTAGCGGCCAGTGGGATCGCAGGCGAGATGCTCGGCGGGGATCGCGACCGGCACTCTCCGCGCCTGACCTGCGCCGTCGAGCACGACGAGCGTGCCGAGCGCGTCGTCTGCGAACACCGCCCGGGCCCCGCCCGGAGTGCTCGCCGGGAGGGTGAGGACACCCGCGTGCTCGGCCAGTGTCGCCCTCGACCACGGGCCTGGCGCACCGCCGGGTTCGGAGGTCCGCCAACGGCCGGAGCGATGGTCTGCCAGGACGAGTGTGGGGCTCATGGTCGGACACACTACTGGTATTGGGAATGATTCTCATATACGTTTTGCCGCTGTCCGCACCAGCGGGCCCCGGCGACGCCGGGCCGAACGATCCGACAGAGGAGATAGCCGATGAACAACGACATCGTGAGCGAGATCGAGGACACCGAGCAGCTGGCGCACCTTTCCGCCACCCACTCCAACGCGCTGGTCGAGAACCCCTTCGACTGATCGCCGACGGGTGAGCACTCAGTGCCGTTCGGGCGACCTGGCCACCGTCTGATCGCGGGGGTGCCGGGCTGACGAGCCCGGCACCCCCGGCCCTGTCCGAACCATGACCACCGAGCAGCCAGGAGACCCCCATGTACCCCAGAAACGACTGGCGCCCGCTCCCCGCCGCCCGCGGCGAGGTCCGCCTCTCGACCGACATGCCGGCGCTGCGTACCGGCTCGGGCGACTTCCTCAGGCTGCACGACCTGCCCGGCCCCGGCCGGCTGTCGACCTACCGCTACCTGCTCCGGGTACGCCGCGCCGCACTGGAACGCGATCAGAGAGCCCGGGCCTCACGGTGGCCCGAGAGCCGGCGCAGCGTCCTCGTCGTCGGCCGCGGCCGACTCAGCCGCGCACTCGCCGCCGAGCTCGCGCGCTCGGGCGCCGAGGTCATCCGCGACGACGGGGCGCCTCCGCGCGCCGACGCCATCGTGGACGTATGCGAGGTTCCGCAGCGGCCGGACCCCGAGCCCGACGAGCGTCTCGAGCACCTCGCCACCGGCGGAGCCGTCCTGCTGCGCGGACGGCGCGAGGGCGGCCGGATGCTGATCTTCCCGCTCGTCGTCGACGGCAGCGAAGCGACCCCCGACCAGGTCAACCGCCGCCGGCTGGCCGCCTCCCCCGCCGCCCCCGAGCTCCACTCGTGGCTCGCAAGCGGCCACCGCGACCCACGGCCGCTGCGCCGAGCGACCTTGACCCTCACGGTCGCCCGCTGCCTGGCGATCCTCGAGGACTGGGCGGCCGACGATCCCGCGCTCGCCGAGCACCGGCGTCTGCTGCGCGTCGTCGGTGACGGCCTGCGCGAACGCACCCACACGGTCCTCGGCTTCGACGAACCGGCATCACGTCCACAGGAATCCGCGCGGTGACCGACCCGGAAGCGAGTCCCTTCCCGGTCACCACCCGCGACGGCGTCGTCCTCGGCGGCTGGCTCGTCCGCTCGGTAGGCGCCGCACGTGCCGTCGTGCTCGTGCGGACGCCGTACGACGCCCGCGCGCACCTGCCGCTGGCCAGGTCCCTGGCTCGTCAAGGTTTCGACTGCCTGGTCCAAGACGTACGCGGCCGCTACTCCTCCGCCGGCACCTGGCGGCCCTACGCCGCCGAGGCCCGTGACGGGACGGACACCGTCGACGCTCTGCACCAGCGCTGCCCCCGGACGCCGGTCGTGACCTACGGCGCCTCCTACGCCGCCCACACCGCCCTCGAGACCGCTCGGATCGATCCTCGGGTGACTCGCGTGGTCGCCGTGGTGCCGGCCCTCGGAGCGTACGAGACCGCCCACTCGGCCGACGGGATCCCGCAGCACCTCGACCGGCTCGGCTGGTGGGCGATCCACGGGTTCGCGCGCGAGGACGAGGCCGCCTTGGTCCCGCCCGTCCTACGCGCCGCAGCGGCCATCGCCGATCGCGACGGACCGATGGCGGCCGCGGCCCATCTCGGCTGGGACCCGGCGCGCCTCGACGCCTTCCGCGAGCTGTGGACCACCCCGGCACTCGATCTGCCCGACCACTTCGGCGACGTCAGCGCGCCGCTGCTGGTCGTCACGGGCGACGCCGACCCGTTCGACGCGTACGCCCGCCGGCTTGCCGCCGGATGGGGTGCCCGCTGCGGCGCGAGCAGCGCCCTCGTCAGCGGCCCTTGGGGGCACGACCTAGGCATCGGCACCACGGACCCCGCGCTGCGGGCGGCCTACGACGCTGCCGGCTCCCCCGGCCGCATGATCCTGCGCTGGCTCACCCACGCCGAGCCCGCTCCCGGACGGGAGCTCCGGCTCGATGTCGCCGCCCGGACCTGGTCCGAGCGGCGGCTTGCCACGACCGTGCCGGCAACCGAGAGAGGACACGCATGACCAGGTCAGCGATGCCACCGCTGGACGTCGAGCGTCTGGTGGACAAGGAGACCGGACTGATCCGGCGCGTGCGCGAGGTGCTGCGCCCCGAACGGGCACCGTTGCGCTACACCTCACTGACCGCCGAGGTCTCCGATGCGCGCTGGCTCGGCGACTGGCCGGCCGACCGGGTCTCGCTCGGCACCACCTTCGGCGATGTCGCGGGCGCCCGGATCGCGGCGATCGCGGAGGGAGTGGAGCGCTACTGCGGCAACTTCATCCCCGACCGGCTCGATCCCGCCGACTACCGGACCGGGACCGCGGCCGAGCTGCGGGAGCAGGGTCTTCGAGTCGACGACCTCGATGACCTCCCCCGCTGGAGCAAGGCGCAGCTCGCCCGCCCCGAATTCCCCTACCGCGCGCTCGACGACGATCTGCCGACGCTGTGGAGCCGTTGCCAGGAACAGCCGGCCGACGGCTGGGCCGACCAAGCGACCGACGTCTGGATGCCGCACGCCCTCATCGGCCTCAACTGGCGCCAGCGGCGGTTCGCCCACCTGGACCGCGTCTTCCACCTCAACTACGCCGGCATCGCCACCGGTCAGGGCGCCGCGGACGCCCACGACCGTGGTCTCCTCGAGGTCGTCGAGCGCGACGCCCTCGAGGTGTGGTGGCACCACGGCGGACCGGCCCAGGGGATCGAGACCGGCTCGGTCCCGGGGCTGAGCGCCGATCTGGAGGGAGCACCGCTCGACGTGCACGTCGTCCGGATGCCCACCGAGCTCGCACCGGCGATGGCCGCACTCGTCCGCGACCGGGAGACGGGTGTCTACGCCGCCGGCTTCTCGGCATCCACCGACCCGGTTCGGGCCGTCCGCAAGGCGGTTCTCGAGGCGGTCCACACCTGGATCTACACGCTCGGCTGCCGTGACGCCGACGGCTGGGTCTTCCAGGCCGTACGCGCCGGGCTGATGGCTCCCGGCCTCTACCTCGACCACCGCGAGGATCGCCGCTACCTGGACTCGGCAGGGCCGGACTTCGCTCGGGTCCGCGATCTCGGCGCCCATGTCCAAGTCTGGCTCGATCCCCGGGTGCACCCGCTCGCCGACCGGTTCACGGCACCCGCCCTGGGCACGGTCCCGATCTCCGAGGTGCCGGCCACCGATGTCGCCGAGGTGCGCCGCCGACTGCACGAAGGGGGCCATCGGGTCATCACCCGGGACCTCACCACACGGGATGTGGCACAGACATCGCTGCGGGTCGTACGCACCTTCGTCACCGGCATGGTGCCGAACGCTCCCGCCGCGTTTCGCTACCTCGGGATGCCGCGCTTCGCCGAGGCCGCGCGGCGGCGCGGCTGGGACCCGGTCGATCTCCACGAGCCGCTGGCCCTGTGCCCGCCGCCCCACATGTGATCCGGAAACGCGACATGACCTCGAGCGCCGCGCTCCTGGAGACCGCCTTCTCGCCCGATCTCCCGGGCGATCCGCTGCCTCCCGGGCCCCGCGAGAACCGCTGGCCCGGCGAGCCCGTCGAGATCAGCGGCACGGCGGCGACGGCCATCCACCGGCTGTGGCGGGCACGCGGTCACCATCCGCGCGCCGACGGGACCCCGACGACGATCCCGCGCCGGGCGGTCCCCTCCGCGGGTGGCTCCTACCCCGTCCAGTGGCACCTCGTGGTGCCTTCCGGCCACGCGAGGCCGCTGGGCCCAGGCCGCTACGTCTATCAACCGTCGGCCGAGACGCTCATCCGTCGCTCCGAAGCCCGAGGACCGGGCCCCGCACCGGACCATGTCGAGATCGTCCTCACGGTTCAGCCGGGACGCACCTTCGGCCGCTACCGCCACCGGGCATGGCCGCTGTGGGTCGCCGATGCGGCGTACGCGCTCGAAGCGCTTCTCCTGCTGATCCCGGATGCCTACCTGCCCGAGGACTGGTCCGACCTCGCTGCTGCCCGCCGCGCCCTCGGCCTGCCCCGAGCAGCGCAGGCCGCGTGGTGGCTCGAGCGTGGCCTCGTACCCGAGATCGCGCTCGCCCGGATCCGGCTGCCCCTCGACCCGCACCTCGATGAGGTCGCCTCCGCCGCGATCTGCTCGCGGCGCAGCCCCGCGCTAGATCGCTTCCACGAGCGCCGCGGCCAGATCCCCGGCACTCCGCCCGGCGCCGAGGCCGCGCGGCAGAGCGGACAGTCCTGGGTGCTCGGCGCCGGCCACGTCATCGGCTGGCCGCGCCCTCCGCGGCTCGACGTCACCGGCTACGCCCGGCTGTGGCATGTCCATCGCGAGGCCGCCCGGCACACCTACGCCCTGACCGCCCGTGGCCACGGCGTCCGCGCCGTCTCCGGGTTCTGCACGCGTCCGATGGCCGCGCAACCGCTGGTCCATGCCATCGCCATCCTCGAGAACGGAACCACCACATGATGGTCGACAAGCTGCTTCTGCGCACCGCGCTGCGACATCCCGGCCCTGCCGCGGCCACCGTCGGGCTTCAGGTCCTGGTGACCGCTACCTACCTTCCGCAGGCCTATGCCCTCGCCCAGGGGCTCTTCGCGGTGGTCGATCACGACGACGACCGTGCGGTCTCGGCAGCGCTGTGGATCGCCGGGATCGTGGCGGCGCGCTGGCTCCTGTCCTGGGTGCAGGCGACCGCCGCGGCGCGACTGGGTGAGGACGTACGCCTCGGGGTGCGGGACGAGGCGCTGCGGGGTGTCCTGGTCCCCGAGGCACTGCACGACCCCGGACGGCGGGACGGCGGCCTCCGGACGGCGCTCGTCGACGGGGTCGACGGGGTCGACGCGTACGTCACCCGCTACCTGCCGGCACTCGCCCAAGCACTCGTGCTGATCCCGATGGTGACCATCCTGCTGGTGCTCGTCCACCCGCTCGCCGGGCTCGCCGCCGGGTTGGCCGCGGCCGGAGCGCTGACCGCGCCCCTGCTGTGGAAGCGCCTCATGCGACGCCGGTCCGACGACCACTGGGACACCTACGAGGGCCTCGGCTCCGACCTGCTCGAGGCCCTCCGCGGGATGGCGACGCTGCGCCTGCTCGGGCGGGTCGCGGAGACCCGTGCCCGGATGGCCCGGCGGAGCGAGGAGCTGCACCGGGCGACGGTGAGGGCGATGCGTACGTCGCTGCTCGACACCGCGCTCATCGACCTCGCCGTCCAGGGCGGCACGGTCGCCGCTGCCGGGCTCGCGCTGGTCGCGAGCGTGAGCGGGACGGGGGTGCCGCCGGCCGAGCTCTACCTGGCGTTGATGCTGGTGAGCGAGGTCTTCCGGCCGATCCGGGATCTCTCCGGCGCGTGGCACGCGGGCTATCTCGGGACCTCCGCCGTCCCGGCGCTCCGCAGGCTCGGCGTTGGCGGGCACCACGACACCCCAGGAACCAACCCGGCCGAGGCAGAGCGGACCGTGTCGCCCTCGGCGGCACTCGTCCTCGACGACGTCTCCTTCTTCTACCCCGACGGGCCGCCGATCCTGGAGGGCGTCCGGGAGCGCTTCGAGCCCGGCACCGTCACCGCCGTCGTCGGCCCGAGCGGTGCCGGGAAGACCACCCTCCTCGACCTCGTCCTCACCCACCTCTCCCCCGACGGCGGCCGGGTCCTTCTCGACGGCCGCCCGGTGCGTACCTCCGATGTGGCGGTGGTCTCGCAGCGCCCCGTGCTCTTCGAGGGAACCGTCCGCGAGAACCTCCGGGTCGCCCGCCCCGACGCGAGCGAGACCGACCTGTGGGAGGCGTGCGCGGCGGCCGGCATCGAGCAGGAGGTACGCAGCCTCCCCACCGGTCTCGACACATCGATCGCCAGCGCCGGGGCGAGCCTGTCGGGTGGTCAGCGCCAGCGGATCGCGCTGGCCCGGGCGGTCCTCTCGGACCGGCCCGTCCTCCTCGCCGACGAGCCGACCAGCGCACTCGACCCGGTCGCGGCGCGCACCGTCACCGCCACGCTCGCACGGCTCTCCGTCGACCGGATCGTCATCGTCGTCGCCCACCGCGAGGAGTCGCTCGACGGGGTCGAGCGCGTCCTCGAGCTCACCCACGGCCGACTGACACCGCTGCTCGACGGGAGCCACGCATGACCGCGCCAACCACCCCCGCCCGGCCCCTCACCGGCCTGCTCCATCATCTGGGCGGCGAGCGCCGCTCCATCGTCGCCACCATCGTCCTGGTGGTCGTCAGCCAGGTCTGCCTGGGCGCGATCTCGGTGCTGCTCGCCGCGGCGGTCGGGCAGGCCGTCGTGCTCCGCAGCGCACCGCCGGGCTGGTTCTGGGCCCTCCTGGCCGGCCTGGTGATCCTCCGTGCGCTGCTGACCTGGGGAGAGATGGATGCCTCCCATGCCCTCGCGTTCCGGGTGCTCGCCCGCCTCCGGATGGCGCTCTTCGACCGCTACGCGGTCGCGTTGCCGAGCCGGCGTCGCGAGAACGTTGGCCGAGCCGCCTCGACCGCGATGGCCGACACCGAGCGCCTGGAGTTCTTCTACGCCCACACCGTGGCTCAGCTTCTCGCCGCGGCGGTCAACGCCCTACTCGGCCTGGCCCTCCTCGCTGTCGTGGAGCCCACGCTCGCGCTGGTCACCCTCACGGCGCTCGCGCTCGTGCTCTCCACGGTCCCGCTCGGCCGGCGCCGCCTGGAGACGCTCGGGCAGGAGGTCGTCGAGGCGACCGGCGCCCTCTCCGACCGAGTCGTCGACGTGCTCGGCGGCCTCCGCGAGGTGCTGGGCTACGGCATCCACGAACCGGTCCGTCGTCAGATCAGGGAGACCGGCGCCGAGGCCGCCCGGGCCGCGGGCCGGCTCGAGACCACCCATCGCGTGCTCGCCGGAGCACGTGAGGCGGCGGTGACCCTCGCCGGCGTGGGCGTGCTGGTCAGCGTCCTCGGCCGTGACGTCGCCGCCGAGCACGTCGCCGCCCTGGTCGTCCTCGCGCTCGCGACGGTCGCCCCGGTGGCCGACGCCGCGGCGACCTGCGCCCGCCTGCCCGCGCTGCGCGCGGCCGCCGCCCGGGTCGGCACCGAGCTCGCCCGCCCGTCCGTGCTCACCCGCGACACCCCGCAGGCGGCCCTACCCGAGGGACCGATCGGCCTCAGGATGAGCGAGGTGAGCTTCGGGTACGACGACCGGCGGGTGCTCGACGGGTTCGGCCTCACCATCGCGCCCGGGGAGCACGTCGGGCTTCGCGGGCCCTCAGGAGCGGGCAAGTCCACCGTCGTGGCGCTGGCCAGCCGGCTCTGGGACCCCGACACCGGCATCATCGAGCTCACCGACTCGGTCGGTGGCCACGTACCGATCTCGGATGTCGACGACGCCGCCCTCCGGGCAGCGCTGTCGACCGTCGAGCAGGACGGTGCGCTCTTCTCCGGCACCGTGCGCGAAGCGATCGCCGGTCCCGCGACGGCCGACGCCGAGATCGAGGCCATCCTCGCCCGGCTCGGCCTCGCGGACACGGTCACGGCGGAGAGCCACATCGGCGAGGGCGGCCTCCGCCTCAGCGGTGGACAGCGGGCACGACTGAGACTGGCGCGCGCCGTCCTGCAGCATCCGCGGATCCTGGTGCTCGACGAGCCCACCGCCGACCTCGACGAGGCCTCCGCGCGGCAGGTCACCGACCTGCTCGGCACCCTTCCGGCCACGATGCTGGTCGTCTCCCACCGCCCGCAGACTCTCGCCGGGATGGACCGAGTGGTCGAGATGAGCTCTCGCGAGGCCTCAGAAGGCAGCTCGAACCCCCGCAGAGCCCGTAACCACGCGGAACACGCCGCGCGTGAACGTTGAAGATCCCCAGGTCTGGCCTACGCTGGCGACGAGCCGCATCTCGTCAACCTTTGCGGCTCAGATCAACGATTTAAGGAGATCGCATGAACCGCACCGACCTGGTGAGCGAAATCGCCAAGCAGGCCGAGATCACCCAGACGCAGGCCTCCGCCGCCCTGGGTGCTGCCATCGAGGCGATCAGCGCGGCCGTTGCCAACGGCGACAAGGTCACGCTGCCCGGCTTCGGTACGTTCGAGTCGCGCGAGCGCTCGGCTCGCACCGGCCGCAACCCGCAGACCGGCGCCGAGATCAACATCCCGGCCTCGAAGGGCCCGGCGTTCAAGGCCGGCTCCGCCTTCAAGGAGCGGGTCGCCAAGGGCTGAGTCCCCTGGACACCTAAAAGAAGGAAGGGCCGGGTCGTCATGACCCGGCCCTTCCTTTGTTTTCTCGGCTGTCTTCGTTCGGCTGCCTCAGCCCTGGCGCGCCTTGAGGCGCGGGTTGAGCTTGTTGATCACGTAGACCCGGCCGCGGCGGCGTACGACCTGGGAGCCGGGCTGGTTCTTCAGCGACCGGATGGAGTTGACGACCTTCATGGCGACTATCCCTTCGTGCTCGTGTAGGGCAGCAGCGCGACCTCGCGGGCGTTCTTGATCGCCTTGGTCACAGCGCGCTGCTGCTGCGGGGTGAGTCCGGTGACGCGGCGCGAGCGGATCTTGCCGCGATCGGAGATGAACGTACGCAGCAGCTGCACGTCCTTGTAGTCGACGTAGGTCACGTCCGGCGCCAGCTGCGGCTTGCGCCGCTTGCGGACAGGGGACGGCGGTCGTTTGGGCATCGGTTCGGCTTCCTTTCAGCAGAGGCTCTCAGCGGAGCTTGGCGGGGTCGACGTAGCCGCGCTGGACCGCGCGGACCAGGCGACGAGGCACGTCATAGCTCTGGCCGTCGACGGTGACCGGCACGAGGGCGACGGGGGTCGCCTTCCAGCTCGACCGGCGGTGGCGGGTGTTGCTGCGCGACATCTTGCGCTTGGGTACGGCCATGGCGGCCTCCTTCGGGGTGGTGGATGCGATTCAGGCGGCGCGGCCGATGGGGCCGAGCCAGTCCTCGAGTCCGTCCCAGGACTCCTCCCAGAACTGGCCGCGCTGGGCGATCTCCTGGTCGGTGAGCAGGGCGCGCTCGAAGGCTCGCGGGATCTCGTCGGCCTCGTCGTCGATGCCGATCACGACGATCCGGGTGAGCCGCTCGGTGCGACCCCATTTCTGCGTCGAGCCCACGCTCGCCTGACCACCGGCCCCGTCCCAGACACAGATGTCGTCGGGACGGGTCGGCACCCAGAAGCAGCCGCGCGAGCGGCGGGGGCCACCGCCGAGACGCTCCAGCTCCTCCTGGAACCGGACCGGGTGGATCGGGCGCTCCGAACGCAGGTCGAGCCGCCAGGCGCCCCCCTCGGGCAGCGGCGGCAGCGCGTTGCGGCGCACCTCCGCGACCCAGGCCTCGACCGCGTGGTGGCGGTGCACGCCGGCGACCAGGCCGGCGGCGTCCAGGAGCGAGGGGTCGGTCACCACGGGCGTACCCGGCCGGGCGAGCGTGGCGACCAGCGACTCCTCCTCGGGATCAGGGACCTCGGTGATGCTGACGACGTCGGCGTACTCGACGATCGCGCTGGCGACCTCGGCGACGCCGCGGCGGTCGTCCTCGGAGGTGGCCAGCCGCGCTCGTCGAGGAGGTCTGGGCCGAGCAGGTCCTCGGCGACGGTCGCGCCCTCGAGCGCCGCGACGACAGCGGCGATCGAGATGTGTGGCGCCATGCGAGGAGCCCAGGCGAGCACCCGGCAGACCTGGATCGCCTCGGCGGCGACCGGCAGGCAGGCCACGATGCTCCCCCAACGGCCCTGGGCGGCGAGGCGCTCGAGCGTCGGCACGATGTCCTCGCGGATCGCGCAGGCGACGCAGGCGTGGGCGAGGTTGATCTCCTCGTGCTCGATCACGCCGGTCAGGTCACTGACGACGCGGGTGAGGAGCTGGCGCTCGGGGTCGATGATGTGCCGCACCATGACCGCGTCGGGGAGGCCGAACTGGAGCGAGATGGTCGCCGAGAGCATCGCGCTCTCCGCGACCCCGCTCACTAGGATCACCGGCACCTTCGGGCGGGAGAGTTTGCGGGGAGACCGCGGCCGCGGGGTGCTCATCGACCACGCCCGTACCGGCGCTTGAACCGCTCGACCCGTCCCTCGGTGTCGACGACGCGGCCGCGTCCGGTCCAGAACGGGTGACTGGCGCTGGAGACGTCGATGTCGACGACCGGGTAGGTCTCGCCGTTCTCCCAGGTGACGCGCTCGTGGTCGTCGGCGAGACGCTCGAGGATCGTCGACTGCATCAGGAAGAGCTTGTCCGCCGAGCGGTCGCGGAAGACGACCGGCCCGGAGACGGGGTGGATGCCTTGCTTCATGGGGACCTCCCGCTGTGGTTAATGATAACGGTTCTCATTCTACACACAGGACCACGCTCTACTCATATCGAGGCGAGACTCACCCGTCGGCGGTGTGGGTGTGCATGCGTACGCCGTCGCTGTTGAAGATGCTCAGCACCTGCGCCGGGCGCGACCCGGTCGCGAAGATCGCGTGCGGCACCCGGGTGTCGAACTCGGCAGCCTCACCGCGGGTCAGCACCAGGTCGCGGTCGCCCAGCAGCAGCCGCAGCTTGCCGGAGATGACGTAGAGCCACTCATAGCCGTCATGGACCCGCGGCTCCGGCACCTCGGTCACCGGCTCGTAGGTGATCTTGAAGGTGTTGACCGGCGAGCCCTCGGGAGTCAGCGGCGCGATCTCCATGCCGTCACGGCGGATCACCGGCCGGCGCACCCGCGGATCCGGGACCGACGGCGTCACCAGACTGTCGAGACCCACGCCGAGGTGGCGGGTCAACGGGATCAGCAGCTCCAGGCTCGCCTGCCGCTTGCCCGACTCGAGCCGGGACAGCGTGCTCGGCGACATCTCCGCCATCGCGGCCAGCTGATCCAAGGTCCATCCCTTGCTGTGCCGGATCGCCCGAATCCGCGGCCCGACCTGCTTGAGCTCGTCGATCATGTGCTCCATCTCCCATTTGCCATTTCCGCAAGAACCCTTGCCGTTCCTTCATTGTGCCACTGAACTGGTGGCATGACCGAACACACCGAACACTTCGACGCAATCGTCATCGGCGGCGGTGCCGCCGGACTATCCGCTGCCCTCATGCTCGGCCGCTCCCGCCGCCGGACCCTCGTGATCGACTCAGGCCTCCCCCGCAACCGCTTCGCGGCGCACATGCACGGCGTCCTCGGCCATGAGGGCATCGATCCCGCGGAGCTGCTGCGCAAGGGACGCGAGGAGCTGGCGACGTACGACGTCGGGATCCGTCCCGGGCGCGTCGCCCGCCTCGACGAGACCGAGCAGGGCGTGAGCGTCCTCTTGGAGGACGGCGAGCGACTCACCGGCCGGATCGCGATCGTCGCCACCGGCGTCTCCGACGATCTCCCCGACGTCCCCGGACTGGCCGAACGCTGGGGCGCCAGCGTCCTGCACTGCCCCTACTGCCACGGCTGGGAGGTACGCGACCGGCGGATCGGGGTTCTGACCACCTCGCCGCTCGGGATGCACCAGGCGCAGCTCATCCGGCAGTGGAGCGACGACGTCGTCGTCTTCACCGCCGGGCTCGGCCCGCTCGAGGAGGCCGACGAGCAGCGGCTGCTGTCGCGCGGGGTCACCCTCGTGACCTCGCCGGTCACCGAGGTCCTCGGCGAGGGCGACGAGGTCACCGCGGTGCGCACGGCCGACGGGAAGCTCACCGAGGTCGGTGCGATCTTCACCGCCGGCACCCTGCGCCCGCACGACGGCTTCCTGACCCACCTCGGCCTCGACCGGGCCGACTCACCGGTCGGCAGCTTCCTCGCCGTCGATGCGACCGGCAAGACCAGCAGCGACCGGATCTGGGCGGTCGGCAACGTCTCGAACCCGATGGCCAACGTCCCGATCAGCATGAGCGCCGGCACCATGGCCGGGAGCGTCGTCAACATGACCCTGGTCACCGACGACTTCGACCGCGCCCAGGCCGGGCCCGCTGCGGTGGACTTCTGGCAGGAGAGGTACGCCGGCAGCGACCGGATCTGGTCCGGCAAGGTCAACAAGGTGCTCGGTGACATCGCCTCCCGCCTCGAGCCCGGTACAGCGCTCGACCTGGGCTCCGGGGAGGGCGGCGACGTCATCTGGCTGGCGCAGCAGGGCTGGCGAGCCACCGGCATCGACATCTCCGAGAACGCCGTCGCGCGGGGACGCGAGGCCGCGCGGGCTGCCGGGCTGACCGAGGAGCAGGCGAGGTTCGTCGCCTCCGACCTCTCCTCGCTCTCCGACCTCGACGGGAGCTACGACCTGGTCACCGCCAGCTTCTTCCACTCCCCCGTCGAGCTGCCGCGCACCGACATCCTGCGTCGCGCGGCCGAGCTGGTGAGCCCCGGCGGGCACCTTCTGGTCACCTCCCACGCGGCCGCACCGCCGTGGGCCGACGCCGCCGCGCACGAGCACCACTTCCTCGACGCCAAGGAGGAGCTGGCCGAGCTCGACCTGCCCGAGGAGAGCTGGGAGACGGTCGTCCTCGATCACCGGCACCGTCCCGTGACCACCCCGTCCGGCGAGGACTCCACCCTCGAGGACGCCGTGGTCCTGCTCCGTCGCCGGTGATCGCCAGGTGGGCGTCAGTCGGGCGTCAGGCGGCGCCGCAGCTCTCGGTGAGGAACTCGCCGAGCCGCTCGTAGGCGAGGTTCTGGGCCTCGCTGCGCTCCAGCGGGTCCTCGCCGCGGCCGGTGCGCAGGGCGTCCTCGATCATCATCCGCACGCCCTCGAAAGCGGCCGCCGGCGTACCTTCGGGGACGCCCATCGACTGCAGGCTCGTCGCCGCCAGACCCAGCGCGGTCTCGTTCTCGTCGTTCGGGGTGGACATCTGCGTCGCGTGGGCGTTCGCCATGGTCTGTACGGCGCCACAGAACTCCTCCAGGGACGCGACCGGCCCGGCGGCGACCGGAGCGGCCGACGAGGCCGCACCCGAGGGGGTGGATGCTGCCGGGGCGTCTCCACCGCCGAGGTCGCGGGTGAGCACCACGACGCCGATCGCGACCGCGATGAGCACGCCGATGATCAGCGCACGCGGCGGGTGCGGAAGCCGGTCGCGCCAGGTCGGCTCACGCTGCGCCTCGGCCCGGCGGGCGGGGTTGCCGGAGCGTCTCGGATCAGCCATCGGTGCTCACTGGTAGGTGTTGGCCGGCGCCTCGCGCGGCTCGACGGAGGCGGCCTCGATGGCCGTCTCCGACTTGCCGCCCGGCGCGGTGCCCTCGACCCAGCGACCGGTGACCGCGACCCACGAGTCGCGCTCTGGCGCGTCGTCGTAGTCCTCCACCCGCACCCGCGAGGCGCTCGCGTCGGCGGCACAGCAGGCGATGGCGATGCGAGTGACGTACCAGTTGCCGTTCTCGTCGGTGCTGACGAAGCCGGTCAGGCGTACGTCGCGGTCCTTGATCGTCGAGCCGTCCTCGACCCCGGCCCGCCACATGAACTCGGCGACCTCCACGTCCACCGGCCCATCGGAGGCGGGCAGCGGCAGGATCTCGGCATCGGGGGCCGCCGCGACCGGGTCGTCGGCACGCCGCTCGGCGAGGTAGGCGCCCAGGGACGGCGGGCTGGCGACGAAGACGATCACGCCGGGGATGATCGCCAGCCAGGTCATCGCCGGGACCTTGTGGCCGTGGTCATGACCTTCGTGGTCGTCGCCGTCGTGCTCGCCCGACGCGGGACGCAGCAGCATCCACACCGTCAGCCCGAGCAGGACCACGCCGGTGGCGACCAGCGGCCACTTCATCCAGCCGGTGACGTACCTCAGATAGCCGTCGCCGAGCGAGAGCCGCAGCAGGACGGCGCCGAGGAAACCGACGACGAGAGCCTGGGTAGTACGAGTCACAGCAGCCACCATCCGATGCCGACGGCGGAGGCGACCGCCGTGATGATCACCAAGGGTACGAAGCGAAGTGCGAAGCCCATGCCGAACTGGCCGGCCTCCATCGAGGCGAGCTTGATGTCCATCGCGGGGCCGACGACGAGGAAGACCAGCTTCGCGGTGTCGGAGAAGGCGGTGAACGAGGCCGCGACGAAGGCGTCGGACTCCGAGCAGAGCGCCACGATGAACGCGAACAGCGCGAGGGTGGCGATCCCCAGCACCGCCTGACCGGCGACGGTGTTGACCACCGAGCGGGGTACGAAGGTGTTGACCGCCGCGGCCAGCATGGCGCCCAGCACCAGGAAGCCGGAGGCGTGCAGGAAGTCATGGCTGACGTTGCCGAGGAACGACCGCTCGTGGGCGTGCTGGTCGCGGCCCAGGTTGGTCAGCCGCTCGAGCAGCAGCTTGCCGCGGGCGAGCATGATCCAGCCGACCGCGACGGCAGTGATCATCGAGGCCAGGAACCTGGCCAGCACCATCACCGGCTGGCCGGGGAAGGCGACCGCGGTCGAGACGAGCACCGCCGGGTTGACCGCGGGCGCGGCCAGCATGAACGTCAGCGCCACCGCGGGCGCGACCCCACGGCGGATCAGCGAGTTGGTCACCGGCACCGCGGCGCACTCGCAGCCCGGCAGCCCGATCCCGGCCAGGCCGGCGACCGGGACGCCGAGCACGGGGCTCTTGGGCACGATCTTGCTCAGCGCCTTCTCCGAGAGGAAGGTCGAGATGACGGCGCTGAGCAGCACGCCACCGAGCAGGAACGGAGCCGACTGCACCACGATGGCGACGAAGATCGTGCCCCAGGTGTTGAACAGGTCATGGTCGAGCAGCGGCAGCAGCCAGCGCTGGGAGAGCAGGATGACGAGCAGGACGATCGCCACGACCTCTGTCTGCCCCAGCCGGAACCCGGACTTCTCGGCCGCCCGCACCGGGGTCTTCGTACTCATGGTGCGAGTGTTTAGCACAGCTCGATGACGCCTGGGTAGCGCCCCGCCGGTTCGGAATGGTTCCGGTTAGGGTTTTGTCGAGGTCACCAGCTGGACTTGGTGATCCCCGGCAGATGCCCCTTGTGCGCGAGCTCGCGGAACCGGATCCGGGACACCCCGGCCTTGCGCAGATAGCCCCGCGGCCGGCCGTCGACCTGGTCACGGTTGCGCAGGCGTACGGGTGAGGAGTCGCGCGGGAAGCGGGACAGGGCACGGACGGCCTCGGCCTGCTCGGCAGAGCCCGGCTCGGCGGCGCGGATGCGCTCCTTGATCTCGGCCCGGCGTGCCGCGTACCTCGCCACGATCTCGCGACGCTTGGCCTCAGCGGCGATCTTGGACTTCTTGGCCATCAGACCTTCTCCCCTCGGGCGCGCATCTCGGCGACGACGGCGTCGATGCCGCGTACGTCGATCCGCTTGATCGCGTTGGTGCTGAGCCGCAGCGTGACCTTCCGGCCCAGGCTGGGGACGTAGTAGGTCTTCTTCTGCAGGTTCACCTCCCAGCGTCGCCGGGTCGCCTTCTTAGACCAGGGGCGGTTGTTGCCGAAGCCGGGGCGGGCTCCGGTGACCTGACACGTGCGTGACATGGCAGCCTTTCGTCTTATTGGGAATCGTTCCCAGTATGACATAGGCGTCTCGTCGCGTGTCATCGACGGCCCTGCTGGACACGGGATCCATACCGATACCGACTAACATGTCGTTCATGGCACCAACCCAGCAGGTCAAGCGGCGCGCAACCAACCAGGGCGCCGCGGTGAAGGAGGCTCTCGCCGCCGAGGACACCTTCCGCAGCGCCCAGGACGTGTACGCCACGCTGCGAGCCAACGGCGAGAAGATCGGCCTCTCGACGGTCTACCGCCACCTGCAGATCTTCGTCGACGACGGACTCGCCGACGTGATCCACAAGCCCGACGGTGAGTCCACCTACCGGCTGTGCGGCGACGCCTCCACGACCCATCATCACCACCTGGTGTGCCGCAGTTGCGGCAAGGCCGTGGAGATCGAGGGCCCCGCCGTGGAGACCTGGGCCGACAAGGTGGCGGCGCAGAACGGCTTCACCGACGTCAACCACACCGTGGAGATCTTCGGCCTCTGCGCGACCTGCGCCGCCGCCTGACTCAGCTGCGCCGACGCACCGCGCCCAGCGCGGCGTCGACCACCAGGAAGGCGACCAGGCTGATCCCCAGCATCGGGACGAACCAGCCAACCACACCGGTGACCGCGACAAGGGCCACGAGTGCCGGCCAGGGCAGACGGCGCCATGCCCCGCGCGGCGCGGGCCGACCGAACCGCAGGCCCTCGGCGCCACGTGGCCGCCGTAGCCACCACATCCGGTAGCCGAGCACGGTCATCACGATCAGGCCGATCGCCAGCGCCGCCAGCGCCAGCTGGTTGACGATGCCGAACAGGATGCCCATGTGGGCGCCGATGACCCAGTCGGTCAGCTTGGCCATGACCGGCCAGTCGGCGAAGTCGACCCGGTCCAGCATCTCGCCGGTAGCGGGGTCGACGCTGATCGCGTCGTACCTGGTCGGCCAGTCGCGCTTGTTCTCCGCCGCCGTCCACGCGCTGGCGCCGTCGGCCGGCGGAACCAGGTAGAGCGGATCGCCCAGCCCGGCCTCCCGCGCGGTGGCGAGGACTCCGTCGACACCGACCCCGTCGGAGAAGACCGCATCCGGGTCCTCGACGCCCCCCGCCGGCCCCGACGAGCCGTGATGCGCGTGCTCGTCCGCCGCGCCGCCGGTGTGCAGCGAGGTCGCCGGCGTGGGCTCGGTCCACGACAGCGCGGTACGCACCTCGCCGATGTTCGCACCAGCGAAGCGTGACCAGGTCAGCCCGGAGACCGACAGCGCGAGTACGCCCAGCAGGACCCACACGCCGATGACGGCGTGCCACGACATCACCCGGGAACGTCCGGTGGCCGCCAGGTCGGGCGTGACCAGCCGGCGCGCCCGCCGGTCACGGCGGCCCTTGCCGAGCCACAGCATCAGCCCGCCGAGGGCCACCACCCACAGCCAGCTCGCGGCGAGCTCGCTGTAGTGGCGCCCGACGGCGCCCAGGTGGAGGTTGCGGTGCAGCTCGTCGAGCCACGCCCGGAACCCGAGCCACTGTCCGTAGCTGCGTACCTGCCCCTCCACGCCGGCGGTGTAGGGGTTGACGAAGACCGACATGGCGTAGTCGTCGGGCACCGTCTCGTCGGTGAAGACCACCCGGGTGCTGCGGTCGGCGGCGGGCGGCACGTCGACGCGGAGGATGTCGCCGTTGGAGTGGCTCGCCCGGGCAGCGGCGACCTGCTCGGCGAGCGTCACCCGATCTCCTGACGGGGTCACGTGGGTCAGGTCGTGGTAGGCGATCTGCTCGACCTGCGGGGCGATCGTGTAGAGCAGCCCGGTCACCGAGGCGACCAGAATGAACGGGGCGACCAGCACTCCGGCGTAGAAGTGCAGCCGCAGCACGAGCGGGCGGACCGCGGGCCACCAGCCCGGCCTGGCGTGGCGCTCCTCTGTCTGTGGCTCGGCCGGCGGCGCGGTCTGGAACTGGGTCGGAACGGACATTCGAGGTTTCTCTTCTCGCGAGTTTTCGGGTACGCAAGACAGCCACCGGGACTCACCCGGTGGTGCTCGCAGAGGGATCTCAGAGGCCGGCCGGCCTCGGCGGTCCCCTTCGCGGAGAGACATCGGCCCACAGGACCGGTCGCGGGACGATCTGGCACACCTCGGCGAGGAGGCGGCCGACAGCTGCGATTCGCGGCCTCGGGAGGCTGCGTACGGCCACAGCGAGCGCCCTGCGGTGCAGCACCCAGACGACGACCGAGAGCACCGCGGCGCAGGCGTGGGCCAGGAGCATCGCGACGCCGTCGGCGGAGCCGAGTGAGGTGCCGACAGCGTGATGGTGCTCGGCGCCGGGCGCTGCGGCGAACGCCACGAAGACCTCGTGGAGACCCAGCTGGGACAACCCGGCCAGAGCAGCACCGGCGAGGAGCCCGACCCGGCGTTGCAGCACCACGACGCCGATGCCGAAGACCGCCACGGCCGCCGCAGCGAGCCAGCCGACGCTAGGCAACGTGCCGCCCGCGGCCAGGTGGGCCAGGGCCGCGCCGGTCATGATCTCGAGGGTGGCGAGCAGGGAGAGCCACACGCTTCCGCGTGTCGGCTTCACCACCCGGAGCTCCATCCGGCTCAGGCGTCCTGGGGGCGGCCCTGGACCGGCGTGTGGTTGCGGGCGAGGAGCCAGATCATGGTGCCGTAGCAGGCGATCCGGAGCACCCAGCCGAGGCCGGTGCGGAGGATGCCGAGGGCGAGGATCGCCCAGTCGCGGTCGATCGTGCCGCTCCAGGCCAGGAACCAGATCGGGCCTTGGATGGCCGCGCCGATCGCTCCGGGAGCCAGAAAGAGCCAGGTCAGCCGCGAGCACAGCTTCACGATCTGCTTGTCCTGGTGCCACTCGAGCGGATCGCCGCTGGCGACGCCGATGAAGAAGCCGAAGATCGGCCAGCCGATCAGGCACAGGCCGCCGACCACGACGGTGTAGCCGAGGCTGATCAGGATGCCGGGCAGGAAGTAGGCCAGCGCCTGCTCCTCGGCCGTGCCGCCCATCGACTGGGCCAGCCGCACCACCGCGAAGCCGATGAGGATGCCGAAGATGGCGTTGCCGACGTACTGCAGGCTCGAGCGCTGCACGAGCCGGACCGCCAGGAAGACCGCCGCGGTCGCGGCCGAGGCGATCAGGGCGACCTTGAGGTCCTTGACCACCAGCCAGGCGATGGTGAAGACCAGCCCGGGTACGCCGGCCTCGAGCATCCCGCGCACACCGCCCAGTCCGGCGGACATCTGGCGGCGTACGACCGCCTCGACGGTGTCGACCGTCGGATGGTTGTGGTCGTGCTCGCCCTGGCCGTCGTCGGCAGGGGTCTCAGAGGTGGGGCTCACGTGTGGTTGGCTCACTCGTTGGGGTCCGGTATCAGCTCGTAGCGGGGGTTGAACATGATGCGCTGGCCATCGGTGCGGCCGATGCGGCCCTGCACCTGCAGGGACCGGCCCGGGCTGATCCCGGCGATGCGCCGGCGTCCCAGCCAGATCAGGGTCAGGGTGCCGGAGCCGTCGAACAGGTCGGCCTCCAGCGCGGGGACGCCGCCGCGCGGTCGTAGCGTGATCGTACGCAACGTCCCCCGCAGTCGCACCGGCTCGCGGTCGGGTGCGTCGGCGATGGAGGCGAAGTCCTTGGCGACGTAGGCGGCCCGGATCTCGCTCGCGTCGATCGAGCCGGTGTTGGCCCACTCACTCAGCTTCGCGCGCAGCCGACCCTTGGACACTACTGGCTCACTTCTCGACGCGGCGCGCGTTGGGCGGCAGCTTCACCTCGAGCGCCTCGCCCTTCGGCTTGGCCCCCTCACCGCGGCGAACGACGACTCGCTCCAGGAGCTTCTCCCACTCCTTGCCTGCGGTCGGCTCCATCGCGGGGCGGCCCATCATGGTGGCCCGCAGCATCCAGCGCGGGCCGTTGACGCCGATGATGCGAGTCTGCTGGACGGCCGGCTGGCCGTCGGGCAGCTTGACCTTCATCTGGGTGATCAGCTCGGTGCCCCACGGGCCCTCCAGGTCGGCGGTCGCACCGCCGCGCTGCTGGACGTCCTCGCGCAGCATCGGCAGCGACTCGGTCCACAGGTCGCCGTTGCGGGGCGCGGCGAAGGCACGCAGCTCCATGGCGCCGTCCTCGGCGGTCAGCATCACGGCCGCGATCTGCCCGGACTTCTCGTCCACCTGCAGGCGCAGCTCCTTGCCCGGCGCCGGCGCGAGCATCATCGAACCGAGATCCACCCAGTCGCCGGTGATCAGCCCGTCCGGAGCGGAGTCGATGTCGAACGGCCCGACCTCAGGAGCTGCCGGCACCGGCCGCTCGGGGGCCATCGGCCCGTCAGTGACCGGTGCAGATGGCTCTCCCCGGTGGGAGGGCGTGGACTTGCGGCGGAACTTCACGACCATCTGCTTTCAGGTTTGCGGTGAGTCTCTGAGGAGACTTATCTAACACTGATCCCTCAGCGCTTGGAGAAGCCCCCGGTAGAACCGTATCCCCCATCGCCACGAACTGAGTCGGGCAACTCGGAGACCTCGACGAAACGAGCCTGCTCGACGCGCTGGATGACCAGCTGGGCGATCCGGTCGCCGCGGCGCAGCTCGATCGCCTCGACGGGGTCGAGGTTGATCAGTGCCACCTTCACCTCGCCGCGGTAGCCGGCGTCCACGGTGCCGGGAGCGTTGACGATGGACAGCCCGTGCTTGGCGGCCAGCCCGGAGCGCGGGTGCACCAGGCCGACGTACCCCTCGGGCAGCGCCATCGCGATCCCGGTCGGCACCAGGGCGCGCTCCCCCGGTTTCAGGCTCACGTCCACGGTCGTCCGCAGGTCGGCTCCGGCATCGCCCGGGTGGGCGTAGGCGGGCGGCGGCAGCTCGGCGTCGAGACGGACCAGGGCTACTTCGAGATCAGACACAACCCGCACCTTAGATGCTGTGAGGCTCACCCGATTCGTGACTCCCTTGACCGACGTGAAAAACTCACGATTCGTGAGCACCCCGGCGTACGACGAGCGACTGACCGTGCCGCTGCGGTGGTGGGTCCAGGGCGTCATGTTCCTGGCGACCCTGTGGATCGCGGTCATCCTGTGGGTTCCGGCCGCGCTCGCCTGGGGCATCACCGCCGCGATCGTCGGCCTGTTCGCGCTGGCCATGATCGTCTACGGCAACGCCAAGATCACGATCGCCGACGGCGTCCTGCGCGCCGGGCCCGCCCGGATCGAGGCGCGCTTCCTTGGCGAGGCCGTCGCGCTCGACGAGACCGAGGCGCATCATCTGGCCGGTCGTGACGCCGATGCCAGGGCGTACCTGCTTCTTCGCCCCTACCTCAAGCGCGCGGTGCGGGTCACCATCGAAGACCCGGCAGACCCGGCGCCCTACTGGCTGCTCTTCACCCGGCACCCGGTGGCTCTCGCCAAGACGGTCAACGCACTCCGAGCGAGTCTCTGAGCGGCAACCTCCCGGCCATGGCCTAGGCTCGAGGTATGTCCAAGTCCACCAAGGCTGACAAAGCCGACAAGGCTGACAAGGTCTGGGCGATCATGGCCCTCGTCAGCGGAATCGGGGCCGCCAAGGTCACCAACAAGGTCCTCTCCTCCGGCTGGAAGGCGTCCACCGGACGCAAGCCTCCGGCCAACCCCGCCGACCCCGACGTACGCCTCCTGGAGGCCGTGCTCTGGTCGGCTGCGACCGGCGCCACCGTTGCGCTCGCGCGGATGTTCGCCCAGCGCCGCGCGGCCAACTACTACGTGAAGTCGGTCGGTCGGTTGCCCAAGCAGCTGGAGAAGGACGGGTCCTGAGTCAGCAGATCCTGAGATAGCAAAGAAGGCCGTACGGAATCCGTGCGGCCTTCTCCCCTTTTGCCCGGCTTGCGTCGGGCTTTCCGCCGAGTCGGCGCGTTTGCACAGAGCGCTTGCTAGCGCAAGCTATGCAAACCCGCCGACTCGGCGGCTTTTGACTGTGCTACGCACAGTCAAAGCAAATCATCTTCTTTTCGTCAGCCAGCTGGCTGCGGTGGTGAACCAGGAAGCAGCTCATACAGGTGAACTCGTCCTCCTGCTTCGGCTTGACCTCGACCGCGAGCTCCTCATGGCTGAGGTCGGCTCCCGGGAGCTCGAACGACTCAGCCGCCTCGGCCTCGTCCTCGTCAACCTTGCCCGAGTTCTTGTCGTGACGACGAGCCTTGAGCTCTTCGATGCTCTCCTCGGACTGGTCCTCTTCATTTTTACGCGGTGCGTCGTAGTCCGTCGCCATATGCGCCACTCCCCTTCTCACTCATCTTCAGTCCCCCCGCGCGCCCCCGAGGGCAGCGGCACGGCCCGTGATTGTGCACCATCAATGCGGATTTCGCACACTCAACCGGATCCGCGTCGCCGAAACGTTCTGTCATCTGGCGGTATTCCCTATCACGGGGATAGATGAGCAGTGAGTTTCGGGTGGGTGAACGCGGCTGTACCGACGGGGCTCCGGGACCTTCCCGGCCCCCGGCCGGTCATAGATCTACATCAACCAGCGGCTTTCAGTCGGGTACGACACCCGGGAGCGAGTCAACTGGCAGAAAACCGGCCTGAACAGCCGCTTTCCGTAGTTCATCGTAGCCGTGGGCTGGTGCGACGATCACGAACCGGCGACCGCCGACCCCGGTCGTCGCCTCCCATCGAGCACCGGCGGCCTCCGCCACCAGGCCGGCCGCGGCATGGTCCCACAGATGCAGCCCCTCCTCGAGGTAGCCGTCGAGGGTTCCCTCGGCCACCCCGCAGATGTCCAGGGCCGCCGAACCAATGCGACGAACGTCACGTACGACGGGAAGCAGCCGCACCAGCGCCTCGGCCTGAACCCGGCGGAGCTCAGCATCGTAGGAGAAGCCGGTGGCGATCAGCCGCTGCCCGAGCTCGGCGGGCTGACGTACGCCGATGGGCTCGCCGTTCTTGACCGCGGCGACCGATCCGTCGGGCTGCCGGAAGGCGGCGTAGAGGGTGCCGCGGGGCACGTCGACGACCGCGCCGGCGACGACCTCGCCGGCGTACTCGGCTGCGATCGAGACCGCGTAGCTCGGCAGACCGTAGAGGAAGTTGACGGTGCCGTCGATCGGGTCGACGATCCAGCGGACGCCGCTGGTGCCCAGCGTCTCCTCGCCCTCCTCCCCGAAGAAGGCGTCCTCCGGACGCTCCTGGGAGATCAGCCGCCGGATCAACGCCTCGGTGTCCCGGTCGGCCTCGGTGACCACATCGGTCGCGGTGGACTTGGTGGCCGCCACCTCGACCACGCCTGCGGCCCGCTCACGGACGAGATCGGCGGCCGCGCGGGCAGTCGCCACCGCGAGCGCGAGCAGGTCTCCGGGCTTGGGTGCGGGCGGGGACGCTGGATGCTCTGTCATGGGGCCGACCCTATGCCGGGGCTGATCACTCGGAGTACTGGGGCGAGTCCTCCCCCGAGAGGGTCGGCAGCGGCGAGCGCTGGTTGAAGCAGCAGCCTGCCGGGCAGCGGTCGGGCCCGGGGCCCAGGTCACCCACGGTGGGCCGCTCAGGGGCCCCTCCGCGCTCTGCGGCGGCGCGTTCGAGGAGCAGCTCGCGTACGGCGGCCACGAAGCGCGGGTCCTCCCCCGCGGTCGGGCTGCGGCGGGCGTGGATGCCGAGCTTCTCAGCGGTGGCCATGGCCTCGGTGTCGAGGTCGTAGACGACCTCCATGTGGTCGGAGACGAAGCCGACCGGGCACATCACGACAGCGGAGACGTCCTTGCCCGCCAGGTCCTGGAGGTGGTCGTTCACGTCCGGCTCGAGCCACGGGATGTGCGGCGCGCCGGATCGGCTGCAGTAGACGAGGTCCCACTCGTGGGTGACCCCGCGCCGCTGCGCGACCTGCTCGGCGATCACCTTGGCGACGTCGAGATGCTGGGCGACGTACGCGTTGCCGTCGGGGCCGGCGTTGTCGTTCATCGAGGTCGGGATCGAGTGGGTCACGAAGAGGATCCGCGCACCATCACGCTCGTCCTCGGGCAGGTCCTCGAGAGAGGCGAGCACGCCGTCGACGACGGGTGCCACGAAGCCCGGGTGGTTGTAGTAGCGCCGGAGCTTGTCGAGCACCGGCGTCTGGTCGACCCCGCCGGCGTTGTCGCACGCCTCGAAGAGGTTCTCGCGGTACTGCCGGCACGAGGAGTAGGACGAGTAGGCGCTGGTCGCGAAGACCGCCGCCCGCTTGATCCCGTCGGCCCGCATCTGCGCGACCGTATCGCTCAGGTAGGGGTCCCAGTTGCGGTTGCCCCAGTAGACCGGCAGGTCGATCCCGTTCTCCGCCAGGTCGCTGCGCAGCGCCGCCAGGAAGGCCCGGTTCTGGTCGTTGATCGGCGACTTACCGCCGCGATCGAAGTAGTGCTGCCCCACCTCGACCAGCCGCTCGCGCGGGATCCCCCGGCCCCGGGTCACGTTCTCCAGGAACGGCACCACGTCCTCGGTCTTCTCCGGCCCCCCGAAAGAGACGAACAGCAGGGCATCGTAGGGAGAGACATCCACCCGCCCATCGTATTTCACCGGGCTCACCGACTGCCAACCGAGCCCTCACCTGCGCCTCAGAAAGCAGTGATCCCCGTCTGAAGGCTGGCCGCCAAGTTCACATTGTCGCGCCGGACACGGCCACTGGTACGCGGATGCCAGGCGGACGATGCCAGCACAAGGCTGATCCGGCCCTCGGAATCACGGCATCGCACCCACTGACCGCCGAGGATGACATCGACCTCCGCGATGTCAGCCCACCGAACGGTGCGCCTTCCGAACGGCGCCACCAGATGCAGTCCCTCGGCGGTCCGGCTCAAGCACGCACGATTGCCGAAGAGGAGCGCAGCGCTGATGACAGCCGCCAGAACGATCGCAGCGCCGTACGCAGGTCCGTTGACAGTTCCCCGAATGAGCGCGAACCCGACGCCCCAGATTGCGAGCGCAAGGACCACGGCAGCGGTCCCCGCCGCGATCCAGGTCCTACCGACGTACGCGATCGCCATCTGTCTTCTCTCCACGGCGGAAACCTAGCGACGACGAGACCGACGCGGATCAGATCGGCAGAACTTCTACTCCACCACCGAGGAGTAGGCGACGACGCCGCGCTTGATGAGGTCCATGGTCTGGCGGGCCGTACGACGCAGGGGGACGTCGCCGGCGGCGTCGGCGACCTGGCCGCAGAGGTCGATGAGCTGCTTGACCCAGCGGACGAAGTCGCCGGCGGCGAGCTCGACCTCGCTGAGGACGTCGTCGAGCTCGTCGCCCTCGGCCCAGCGGTAGGCGGCCCAGGCGAAGCCGAGGTCGGGCTGGCGGAGGAAGTCGAGCTTGTGGTCGCGCTCGAGGGCGTCGAGCTGGCCCCACAGCCGCACGGTCTCGGCGATGACGTCCTTGACCCGGCCGCCGGGGAGGCGGGGTGGGGTGGCGTCGTCGGAGCGACGGGCCTCGTAGACCAGCACCGAGAGGGCGGCGGCGAGCTCGGACGGGGTCAGGTCGTCCCACAGCCCCTCGCGGAGCGCCTCGGCGGCGACCAGGTCCATCTCGGAGTAGAGCCGCATCAGGTGGGTGCCGCGCTCGGTGACCGTCTCGCCCTCGAGGTAGTCGAGGGCGACCAGCACATCGCAGACCCGGTCGAAGGTGCGCGCGACGGTGTTCGTACGCGCCTCCACCCGGCGGCGCAGCGTGTCGGTGTCGCGCGAGAGCTTGAACCAGCGCTCCGCCCAGCGGGCGTGGTCCTCGCGGTCGGGGCAGTCGTGGCAGGGATGCATCTTCAGCTCGCGCCGCAGCTCGGAGATCTGGGTCTCCACCGAGCTCTTGCGCTCCTTGCGGGAGGTCGGCGACCCCTCGTAGGGCACCGGACGCAGGTCGAGGGTCTTCTCCCGCAGCCGCGAGGCCATGTCGCGGCGCATCTGCGGGTTGCGGCCGTTGAACGACTTCGGCACCCGCAGCCGGGCCTGGGCGACGATCGGCACGTTGAAGTCCATCATCGCCAGGCGCCGGGCCTGCCGGTCCTGGGTGATCACGTAGGGGCGCGGCCCGTCGGGATCGAAACCCGGGTCGAGGATGACGGCATAGCCGGCGAACTTGCCGGTCGGCACGTCGATCACGTCACCGATCTTCAGCTTCGAGAGCGACTCGATGATCTCCTCGCGCCGGTCGGCACGCCGCTCGCGGGAGGACGACTTCTCGACGTCGGAGATCTTGCGGCGGATCGCGGCGTACTCCATGAAGTCGCCGCGGTCGCACGTCGCGGCCTCCTGGTAGCCCTCGAGCGCGTCCTCCGCCTTGCGCACCTGGCGGGCCAGCCCGACGACCGCCTTGTCAGCCTGGAACTGCGCGAACGACTGCTCCAGCAGCTCGCGCGAGCGCGCCCGGCCGAACTGGTGCACCAGGTTGACCGCCATGTTGTAGGACGGCCTGAAGCTGCTCCGCAGCGGATAGGTACGCGTCGAGGCGAGGCCGGCGAGCTCACGCGGGTTGAGTCCCTGCTGCCAGAGCACGACCCCGTGGCCCTCGACATCGAGGCCACGCCGGCCGGCGCGGCCGACGAGCTGGGTGTACTCCCCCGGCGAGAGGTTGACGTGGGCCTCGCCGTTCCACTTCGAGAGCTTCTCGATGACCACCGTGCGGGCGGGCATGTTGATGCCCAACGCGAGCGTCTCGGTGGCGAAGACGGCCTTCACCAGTCCGCGCAGGAACAGCTCCTCGACGACCTGCTTGAACGCGGGCAGCAGCCCCGCGTGGTGGGCGGCGACGCCGCGGCTGAGGCCGTCGATCCAGTCGTGGTAGCCGAGGACGTGGCGGTCCTCGTCGGGCAGGTCGGCGCAGGCCTCCTCGACGTAGGCGATGATCTCGTCGCGCTCGTCAGGCGTGGTCAGCCGCAGGTTTGCCTGGATGCACTGGCCCACCGCGGCGTCGCAGCCGACCCGGGAGAAGACGAAGTTGATCGCGGGGAGCAGGTTGTCGCGCTGCAGGGCGGTGATGACCTCCACGCGCGACGGGATCCAGACGCGCCGCCCGTTGCCCACGCGCCGGTTTCCGTTGCCCTTGCGCTTGTCCTTGGGCGTACGCCGGTCCGTCATCCGTCCGGCCGCCCAGTCGTCGCGCGCCAGCCTCATCAGCTCGCCGTTGACCGGGGCGCCCTCCTTGACGAACCCGGCCGCCGCGTCGACATCGGAGGAGGCGAACAGATCCATGATCCGCCGGCCGGCCATCACGTGCTGGTAGAGCGGCACCGGCCGCTTCTCCTCGATGATCGTGGACGTCTCACCACGCACCGTGGTGAGCCACTCGCCGAACTCCTCGGCGTTGGAGACGGTGGCGCTCAGCGATACGACCGCGACGGACTCGGGCAGGTGGATGATGACCTCCTCCCAGACCGCGCCGCGGGAGCGGTCGGCGAGGTAGTGGACCTCGTCCATGACCACGAACCCGAGACCCATCAGGGTGTGCGAACCCGCGTAGAGCATGTTGCGCAGCACCTCGGTGGTCATCACCACGACCGGCGCTTCGCCGTTGACGACGTTGTCGCCGGTCAGCAGGCCGACCTGGTCGGGGCCGTAGCGCTTGACCAGGTCGTTGTACTTCTGGTTGGAGAGCGCCTTGATCGGGGTGGTGTAGAACGCCTTGCGACCGGTCGCGAGCGCCAGGTGGATGGCGAACTCACCGACGATCGTCTTGCCAGACCCGGTCGGCGCGGCGACCAGGACGCCCTTGCCTTCCTCGATCTCCTTGCACGCCTCGATCTGGAAGTCGTCGAGCCCGAAGTCGTAGAGCGAGGCAAAGTCCCGGAAGACGGGGTAGTCCTTGTCACGCTTGAAAGCGGCGTACTTCTCCGCTGGCGAGGCGTCCATGGACCCGAGCCTATCGACCGACACCGACAATCACGCGCGCGGCGGCACCAGTACGCCGAGAGCGGACGGGACGCACTCGACGTCGAGCGGCAGCGGCCCGAGGCGCTCCCCGTCGCTGTAGGCGATCACGCCCGGAGCGGAGGCAGTGATCCGGCGGGCGCGGATGCGCTCGAAGGCCGGATGGGTGAGGTGCTTGGCCTGGCGTACGCCAGGAAAGACACGCAGGAACTCCAGCCGCGAGACCGGCTTGATGAGGATGGCGTCCAGCAGGCCGTCGGCGGGGTCGCACTCCGCCGCGATCCGCAGGCCTCCCCCGTACGACTCGGTGTTGGCGATCGCCAGCAGCATCGCCTCCTGCTCGCGGACCGTGATCGCGCCGGTCGCGTCCTCGATCTCGAGGCGGTAGGGCACCGGCTTCCAGTTGCGGATCACCGACAGCGCGGCGAGCGTGTAGCGCAGGTCGCCGTGGGGCCACCTCATCGCGTTGGCCCGCTCGTTGACCGCTGCGTCGAACCCGGCGGCCAGGACGGTCGCGAACCAGGAGTCCCCGCTGCGACCGAGGTCGATGCGACGGGGGTGGTTGCGTATGACCACGTCTGCGGCGGCGAGCGGGTCTCCGGCCGGGATCCCGAGCGCTCGTGCGAAGTCGTTGCCGGTCCCGAGCGGGACGACGCCGAGGCTGACCTCGGTCTCGGCCAGCGCCTGGACGGCGACGTGGACCATGCCGTCACCGCCGAGGGTCACGACCGTGTCGACCCCGTCGGCAGCCGCCTTCCGGGCCAGCTCGAGAGCATGCTCGGCGTCGTCACCGATCAGGTGATCGACCACGGCCCCCGAGGCCGCCAGCCTCGCGGTGACCGCATCGAGGATCTGGTCGGCGTGGCCACGGCCGGCGGTGGGGTTGGCGAGCAGGGCGATCTGACGCGTCACCCGGTGAAGACTAGTGGACCGTGGCCGTCGTCGCGGCGGCGCGCAGCCGTCGCCCGATGGCGACGGCCTCGGTCCTAGATCACCGACGGGACGTCAGGATCCCCGATCATGTCCTTGCGCTTGCTGGCCTTCCGCCTGTCGTGCGCCCGGGCGATGACCTCGGAGATCCCGAAGAGGACGACCATCGGGCCGGCCATGATCGTCATCGTGAACGGGTCACCCGACGGGGTCGCGACGGCGGCGAAGACGAAAGAGCCGACGATGATCCAGGCGCGGTACTTGCCCAGGGCGGCACCGGGCAGGACCCCGATCCGGTTGAGCAGGATCACGAAGACCGGGATCTCGAAGGCGATGCCGAAGACCAGCAGCGTACGGCTCAGGAAGCTGAGGTATTCGCTGAACTCGACGATGTTGGTCAGGCCGTCTGGGACGAAGGCGAACAGGATCTCCAGGCCCTTGGGCAGGGTGACGTAGCCGAGCAGGACACCGAGGAGGAAGAGCGGGCCGGCAACGGCCACGAAGATCCTCGACATCTTCTTCTCGTGGGCGTGCAGGCCGGGCATCAGGAACGCCCAGATCTGGTAGAGCCAGATCGGCGCGGTGCCGATGAACGCGGCCAGACCGCACAGCTTCAGGTAGAGCATGAAGCCGCCCGCGGCGCCGTTGACGGAGCTCAGCGAGGCAGCGCCGCCCTCCTGGTCCATCATCTTGACGGCCTTGAGGTACGGGTCCATGACCAGATCGAAGAGCTGCTCGAAGAAGAACAGCGCGACGACGAACCCGACGACCAGGGCCAGGGACGCCTTGATCACCCGCGCGCGGAGCTCACGCAGGTGGTCGGAGAGAGCCATCCGGCCGTCGTCGCCGATGGGGTGCTTGGGGGTGCCGCGGAAGATCGCGACAACACCGGCGATGGACAAGGTCGGCCTCAGTTGCCGGAGAGGCGCTCGCGCTCGGCCTTGATCTCGGCCTCACGACGCTCGAGCTCGGCGATCCGCTCCTGCTCGGAGGCGGTCAGCTCGGCCGGCTTCTCGGCCTTGTCGCCCTTCTCCTTCTCGTCCTCGTCGCGAAGACCCTTGGTCTCGGTCTTGAAGATACGCAGCGCCTGACCGGTGCCGCGGGCGAGCTCAGGAAGCTTGGCGGCACCGAAGACGAGGATGACGATCGCCAAGATGATGAGCCACTCGGCTCCCTGCGGCATACCGATCAATGGAGTGAACATGAACTACCTCATCTACGTCTAGGGGGAACGCCAGAAGTCTACGCGCCCGTACGGTACAGGCCGAGTGCCTGCCGCGCAGACGCGGCAAACGATTCAGTGAACTCTGTGCTCATTTGCGCCCTACGGGCGTCGTCAGCCACGAGCTCGGCATAGGGAGCCAGCCGGAGCAGGAAGCGGGTGAGCCAGCGCTGGTCGTAGACTCGCAGCCCCACCTCGAGCCCGCCATCGGACAGCTCGACCGGGTCGATCACCGAGTAGTATTCACCGACCCACCGAGCGTCGGGAGCCAGCCGCACCCGGACGACCGTGCCGTAGTCCGTACGCTCCAGCAGCCCGGCCGCGTCCTCGGCGCTCGCGCCGTCCTCTGGGTCGGTGGCCACCGGAGTGTCGAGCACCTGGGCACCCCTGATCCGGTCGAGTCGGAAGCTGCGCGGCGCCTCCGCCGTGTGGCACCAGGCGTCGAGATACTCGATGTCGCGGATCGATACCAGCGCCCGCGGGTCGATGACCCGCGAGGATTCCTCGTCGCGCGCCGGGACCCAGTAGTCGATGCGTACCTGACGGCCCTGGTCGATCGCGGTCGCGATCGCGGCATGGATCTGGACGAGCGAGGTGTCGACCGGCTCCTCGCCGGGGTCGACGCTCGCCGCGGCGCCCTCGGCGGCCGCCTGCTCGAGCTTGGCGAGCGTGCGGTCGACGACCTCCTTGGTCTCCGCGCTCACCGCTCCGCCCCGCAGCGCGCGCAGCGCGACGATCACGGCGGTGGCCTCGATCGGGGTGAGCCGCAGCTGGCGGTCGAGGTAGTCGGCGTTGGAGATCCGGATGACCCGGTCGCCATCGGGCTCGGTCAGCGCGTCGATGTCGACGTCGATCAGGTCGTCGGGATAGCCGCCGGGCAGGCCGCACATGAAGAGCACCTGCAGGTCCTTGACCAGCTGCTTCTCCTCGACGCCGAGGTCCGCGGCCGCCTTGTCGAGGCGTACGTCGTCCTCTTGGGAGTAGAGGTAGGGCACCAGCGTCAGCAGACGCCCGACCTGCCCCTTGGCACCGCTCGCACCCGTCACGCTCATCGTGCGGCTCCGTCCAGGCGCGCCACCAGCTGCTCCAGCCGCGTCGCGACCTCGCGGCGGAGGTCCTCGGGCTCCTCGACATAGGCGTCGGCGCCGTGGCCCAGCACCGCTCCCACCAGGTCGGCGGGCACCCGGGTCAGCACCACGCGGTCCCAGTCGTCGCGGCCATCGGGCCCGGTCACGCCGGACTCGGTGGAGTCGGCCGCCCTGCGAAGGGTGTAGCCGCTCCCCTGCCGCAGCAGCAGGACGGCCTTCCCCGCGGGCGGCGCCGGCGCCAGGGTCCGTGCGATATCGCGTACGTCGACCTCGGCCGGCACCTCGAAGGCATCGAACTCGCCGACCGCCCGAGCCTCCCCCAGGACGCGGGAGAGCCGGAAGATGCGGGTGTCGTCGCGGTCGACGTCATGGCCGACGGCGTACCAGCGGCCCGAGTAGCGCACCACGCCCCACGGCTGCAGACGCCGGTGGGACGGCTCGGCCGCCCGTGACCCGCGGTAGTCGAACTCGACGATCTGCCGGTCCTGGGTCGCGGCCACGAAGACGTCGAAGGAACCCTCCTCCGCGGCCAGCCGCGGCTGCACGATCTCCAGCGCCGAGACGTCGGTCTCGAGTCCGGCGGCGTTGAGCTTGCGTACGGCCTCCGTGGTCGCCTCCGCCATCGAGGCGTTCTCCCAGACCTTGGTGGCCAGGGCGACCACCGCGAGCTCGTCGGCCTCGAGGGTGATCGGCGGCAGCGCGAACTGCTCGGGGCTGACCCGGTAGCCGATCTCGTCCTCGAAGAAGGAGTCGATCACCCCGGTCTCGATCGGGACACCGAGGCTGCGCAGTTCCTCCTTGTCGCGCTCGAACATCTTCTCGAACGCCTCACCGTGGGACGACGGGTAGAGGACCTCGCGGATCCGCTCCTTCGACACGTTGTCACGCTGCACGAGCAGCATGATGAGCAGGTTCATCAACCGCTCGGTCTTACCCGCCGCCACGGTGTTCTCCCCCTAGAGACTCTTCTACTGCGGAGCCGGGGTGGATTCGGCCTTGACGACGTCGATGACGAAGTAGAGCGTGCTGTTGGCCGGGATCCCCGGTGTGCCGCCCTGGCCCGGCTTCTCCTCTGAACCGTAGCCCAGCTCCGGCGGGATCTGCAGCAGAACACGGCTGCCGACCTTGACGCCCTCCAGGCCGTTGGTCCAGCCCGCGACCACCTGGTTGAGGGCGAACGGCACGGCCTCCTTGCTGAAGCTCTCGTCGAACGGCTTCTTGGCGCCGTAGGTCATGCCGAGGTAGTTGGCCGTGACCGTCTGGTCGGTGGTGATCTCCTCGCCGTCGCCCTCGGTGACGATGGCCCGCTTGAGCCCGTCGTCTGCCTTCGGCTTGGCGATGCCGGTGAAGTCGAACCCGGTCGGCTTGCCGTTCTTCTCGACGACCTTCGGGAACTCGGAGGCGTCGACGTCCTTCGGCGTCTTGTCGGCGGCGGGCTTGACCACGTCGACGACGACCAACAGCGTGTCGTGGTTGCCGATGCCCATCTGCGGGTTGCCACCCTCGCCGAGCAGGTCGGCCGAGCCGACGATGGCCTCGATCCGGTCGCCGACCTTGGCGCCCTTCAAGATGGTGCTCCACGGCTTCTCCGCCGGGAGCTCCTCACCCTCGGGAGCCTGGCTCTCGTAGGCCCACTCCTTGTCCAGGGTGGTGGCGTTGCCGATGTAGATCTTGGCGAACACGCCGCGGTCCTTCGGGATCTCCTCACCCTCACCCTCGGTCAGGGTCTTGACCTTGGGGTCCTTGGGGTAGGCGATCGCAGACTTCCACTTCAGCGTGGGCGCCTTGTCGACCGAGGCCGAGACCGTGGCGCCGTCGAAGCCGGAGACGGTCTCGTCGCCGTACCCCGTCTTCTCCTCGCCGCCGCAGGCGACCAGAGCCGGGATGAGCAGGGTGACGGCCAGCGCGCTCAGCGCGTGGCGCAGACGAGGCCGAGGAGCAGTGGGCACAGTGCAAACCTTCGTGACGTGAAATAGAGATAGACGACAGCGGAGCACACCATATCCGCCCGGTGGTTGCCCCGCAGCGAAGCCACCCCACAGTGTTTCCTCGGGCTTGGTCTCTACATCCCGTCGATGAGCCTCTGGACGCGCTCGTCGTACGCCTTGAGCGGGTCCTTGCACAGCACGGTGCGCTGAGCCTGGTCGTTGAGCTTGAGGTGGACCCAGTCGACGGTGAAG
This sequence comes from Nocardioides sp. NPDC023903, assembly GCF_040639295.1. Taxonomy (NCBI): domain Bacteria; kingdom Bacillati; phylum Actinomycetota; class Actinomycetes; order Propionibacteriales; family Nocardioidaceae; genus Nocardioides; species Nocardioides sp. NPDC023903. The sequence goes on from NZ_JBEZZS010000004.1 coordinate 56,395, forward strand.
TCGCGGCGGCGCTCCTGCGCCTTCTTGATGAACTCGCCACGGAGCCGGGCACGGGTGGTCTGCGGCGGCACCGACTTGGCCTCGAAGATCTTCAGGTCGGTGGTCGCCCGCTTGACCGCGCCCTTCTTCTCCAGCAGGTAGTAGAGGCCGCGGTTGCGGTGGATGTCGTGGTAGGCGAGGTCGAGCTGAGCGACCCGCGCGTGACCCAGCGGAAGACCGTGCTTGGCGCGGTAGCGGTCGATCAGCTTCCACTTGATCACCCAGTCGATCTCGCGGTCGACCAGGGAGAGGTCGTCGGACTCGATCGCCTTCAGGCCGCGCTCCCACAGGTCGAGGGCGGCGATCATGGTCGGGTCGGTGATCTCGCGGCGGTCGACGAACTCGCGCGCCTTGGAGAGGTATTCGTTCTGGATGTCCAGCGCGCTGGCCTCGCGACCGTTGGCCAGCCGCACCTTGCGGCGGCCGGTGAGGTCGTGGGCGATCTCGCGGATGGCGCGGATCGGGTTCTCCATCGTCATGTCCCGCATGACGACGCCCTCCTCGATCATCCGCAGCACCAGGTGGCAGCTCGCGATCTTGAGCATCGTGGTGGTCTCGGACATGTTCGAGTCACCGACGATGACGTGGAGGCGCCGGTACTTCTCGGCGTCCGCGTGCGGCTCGTCGCGGGTGTTGATGATCGGCCGGGACCTCGTCGTCGCCGACGACACGCCCTCCCAGATGTGCTCGGCACGCTGCGAGACCGCGAACCCGGCACCCCGAGGGGTGTGGGTGACCTTGCCGGCGCCGACGATCAGCTGGCGGGTGACCAGGAACGGGATGAGCACGTCGGCGAGCTTGGAGAACTCCCCGGCCCGGCTGACCATGTAGTTCTCGTGGCAGCCGTAGGAGTTGCCGGCCGAGTCGGTGTTGTTCTTGAACAGGTAGATGTCGCCGGCGATGCCCTCGTCGTGGAGCCGCTGCTCGGCGTCGAGGAGCAGCCCCTCGAGGATCCGCTCCCCCGCCTTGTCGTGGGTGACGACCGAGACCACGTCGTCGCACTCGGGCGTGGCGTACTCGGGGTGGGAGCCGACGTCGAGATAGAGCCTCGCGCCGTTCCTGAGGAACACGTTCGAGCTGCGGCCCCAGCTCACGACCTTGCGGAAGAGATAGCGGGCCACCTCGTCCGGGCTCAGCCGCCGCTGGCCGCGGAACGTGCAGGTCACGCCGTACTCGTTCTCGATGCCGAAGATGCGCCTGTCCATACCTGAAACCCTAGACGGTCGACGGTCACTCCGGAGGTGTTCAGAGGTACGACACGGCGGGGCGCGCCGTCCACCGGCACGCGGACCGCGAGCCGGCGCCGGAAGGGTCGAACCTCACATCGCTCACGAAGCCGGTGACGAGTGCGGCCAGCCCTAGGATTGCGGCTCGTGCCCTCACCCCTGCCTTCGTCCTCCGCGAGCAACGAGCCGGGCGTCCTCGCGGCGCTGCGTTCGCCGCGGCTGCTGCGTACGGAGGTCTTGGCGGGCCTCGTCGTCGCGCTCGCGCTGATCCCCGAGGCGATCTCGTTCTCGATCATCGCCGGGGTCGACCCGCGGGTCGGACTGTTCGCGTCCTTCACCATGGCCGTGGCCATCTCGTTCCTGGGCGGACGGCCGGCGATGATCTCGGCGGCCACCGGCGCGGTCGCGCTGGTGATCGCCCCGGTGATGCGGGACCACGGCTACGACTACCTGATCGCGACGGTGCTCCTGGGCGGCCTGATCCAGATCGCGCTGGCGCTGGCCGGGGTGGCCCGGCTGATGCGCTTCCTCCCCCGCTCGGTGATGGTCGGCTTCGTCAACGCGCTCGCGATCCTCGTGCTCGAGGCGCAGATCGTCCACATGGTCGACGTGCCCTGGGGGGTCTACCCGATGATCGCCGTGGGCATCGCCGTCATCGTCGGGTTCCCGCGGATCAACAAGGTGATTCCTGCCCCGCTGGTGGCGATCGTCGCGCTCACCGCCTTCACCGTCATCGGCGCGGTCGACGTGCCGAACGTCGGCGACCAGGGCAAGCTGCCCGACAGCCTGCCGACCTGGTTCCTGCCCGACGTACCTCTCACCCTCGACACGCTGCAGATCATCGCCCCGTATGCCCTCGGGATGGCGCTGGTCGGCCTGCTCGAGTCGCTGCTGACCGCCAAGCTCGTCGACGACATAACCGACACCCACTCCGACAAGACCCGCGAGGCCGGTGCGCAAGGTCTCGCGAACCTGATCACCGGCTTCTTCGGCGGCATGGGCGGCTGCGCGGTGGTCGGTCAGACGATGATCAACGTGAAGGTCTCCGGCGCCCGTACGCGGCTGTCGACCTTCCTCGCCGGCGTCTTCCTGCTCGTCCTGGTCGTCGGGTTCGGCGACACCGTCGCACTGATCCCGATGGCCGCCCTGGTCGCGGTGATGATCATGGTCTCGGTCAGCGCCTTCGACTGGCACTCGGTCCGGCCCGCCACCCTGCGGCGGATGCCGCTCTCGGAGTCGGCGGTGATGCTCACGACCGTCGCGGTCACCGTCGCGACCCGCAACCTCGCGATCGGCGTCATCGTCGGGGTCCTGGTCGCGATGACCCTCTTCGCGCGCCGCGTCGCCCACCTGACCGAGACGCACCGGGAGCTCGTCGAGGGCGCCGACGGCAGCCTGAGGGCCGTCTACCGGGTCACCGGCGAGCTCTTCTTCGCCTCCAGCAACGACCTCTACACCCAGTTCGAGTACGCCGACGACCCCGACGAGATCGTCATCGACCTCTCCGACTCCCACATCTGGGACGCCTCCACGGTCGCGGCGCTCGACGCGATCAGCCACAAGTACGCGACCAAGAACAAGTCCGTACGCATCGTCGGCCTCAACGCGTCCAGCGCCGACCGACACGAGCGGCTGACCGGTCAGCTCACCGGTCACTGACCACGGGACTCGGATTCTTTTGTCGCTGAGCATGTAGAGATCGGCGCGCCGGCCTCGTTCCCTCGTCGAAGGCACCCGCCAAACGACGAGCACAGTACGAGGATGGCATTCATGACACACCTGTTGAAGTTCGACCACATCGGCATCACCGTCGCCGACATCGACCTGGTCACGGAGTTCTTCGTCGGCCTGGGCCTGGAGATCGAGGGACGTACATTCGTCGAGGGCGAGTTCATCGACACGGTCTGCGGGATCCCCGGCGCACGCTGCGAGGTCGTGATGCTGCGCCCGCCGGGCGGCGGAACCACCCTCGAGCTCGCCCGGTTCGTACGTCCCGACCACCTGCCCGGCTCACCCGAGGCGATGGCCAACGTCCTGGGCCTGCGCAACGTCTGCTTCCAGGTCGACGACCTCGACGCGGTCCTCGCGGAGCTGGCGAAGGACGGTTACGGGCTGGTCGGCGGAGTCGGCGTCTACGAGGACATCGTGCGGATGGCGTACGTCCGCGGTCCCGAGGGCATCGTCGTCTCGCTCTCGGACCAGATCGGCTGACACAGGGCATCACACCGAGACAGCGGGATCCCGGCCTCGGGCCTGTGGCACACTTCGGGCCATGACTTCGAAGCATCTCGGCCTGCTTCCGCCGCCGGTCGCCTGACCGGAGCGGCCTCGCCGATCTGCCGCTGAGAGCGCGGATCGGCTCTCTTTTGGCGTGCTCCAGACGCTGCCCATCCGTCTTGTCGAACCTGGAGCACCTCTTCGATGTCCTCTCTCTCCGCCCGTCTCGGGCTCGTTCAGATCTGCCTCGCCGGTGTCCTGTGGGGCACCGGCGGCCTCGTCCTCCAGATCGTCCGCACGATCACGCCGATGTCGGTGCTCACGGTGAGCGCATACCGCATGCTGATCGCCGCAGTCTTACTGCTCGCCGTCCTTGCCCTCGTCGGCCGCCTGCGCGACCTTCGCCTCGACCTCCGCACGGTGGTCGTCGGTGTCGCGACCGGCCTCTACCAAGCGCTCTACTTCGCCTCCGTGGTCGCGGTCGGAGTGACCGTGTCCACCGTCGTCAGCCTCGGGATCGCTCCGGCGATTCTGCTGGCCGGCGAGGCCATCGCGTCACGTCAGCGGCCGACCGGCCGGCAGCTCGTGGTGCTGGCGACGGCGCTGACTGGGCTCGTCCTGGCCTCGGCATACGCCGGCAGCGGGGTCGGCGGCGACCGGCCCGTGACCGGGGTGCTGCTCGCGATCGCGTCCGGATCTGCGTACGCGCTCACCACTGCGGTCGGGCGCCCGCTCGTTCAGCAGCGCAGCCCACTGCTGGTGACCGCCGGCGCCACCGGCGTCGGGGCCTCGCCCTCACTCCCTTGGCGCTGCTCGGCGGCGGACCGCTCGTCTCGCCCTCCGCGACCGTGTGGGCCTGGCTGGTCTACCTGGGCGTGGCGACGATGGCGCTGGCGTACGGCCGGCTCTATGCCGGGCTGCGCACCACGCCCAGCAGCGCCGCCACCGTGGCCAGCCTGATGGAGCCGGTCGCCGCCTCCGTCGCTGCCGCAGCGGTCCTCGGCGAGCGCCTCGCCGCGCCGGCGGTCGCCGGGGTCGTGCTGATCCTCATCGCCGTCGCCGGTCTCGCGTAGATCGGATATGGAGCGAAGCCGGGGAGTCTCAAGCGCACCGGGTGCGCCTGAGACTCCCCGGCTTCTGGTGTCAGTCGAGCGGCGGGGCGATCGGCGGCTCACCGTCGTCGTCGGCCGGCGGAGCCAGCGGCGCCTCACTGACCGGCTTCTCGGCCGGCTTCTCTGCTGGCTTGTCGGCGGGCGGCTCGACGGCGGCAGGCTTGGCTGCCTCGACCTCCGGGGTCGCGACGTCCGAACCGAGAATGTCGACCAGCGTCGCCGGCCGGATCCTGCGGAACTTCCGCGGCTGGGTGCGGTTGCGGTCGAGGACCGCGACCTCGAGGTCCTTGGCGGCAATCTCGCGGTCGTCGGTGTCGGTGTGACCCAGCGCGGCGACCGCCAGCTTGATGGCGTCCTCGAGCGAGGCGCCCTCGGTGTAGCGCTCCTTGAGGTAGCCGCCGACGGCCTCAGCGGCACCGCCGATGGCGGCGAAGCCGTGCTCGTCGACGACCTGGCCGTCGTAGGTGAGCCGGTAGAGCTGGTCGTCCTCGGCGGAGTCACCGATCTCACCGACGAAGAGCTCGACCTCGTAGGGCTTCTCCCCGCCAGAGGAGAAGATCGTGCCGAGGGTCTGGGCGTAGGCGTTGGCCAGGCCACGACCGGTGACGTCGCGCCGGTCGTAGGCGTAGCCGCGCATGTCGGCCAGCCGCACGCCCGCAATGCGGAGGTTCTCGAACTCGTTGTAGCGCCCGACCGCGGCGAAGGCGATCCGGTCGTAGATCTCGCTCACCTTGTGCAGCGCCGCCGAGGGGTTCTCGGAGGCGAACACGATGCCGTCGGCGTACTGCAGCGAGACCAGCGCCCGACCCCGGGAGATGCCCTTGCGCGCGAAGTCCGCGCGGTCGCGCATCAGCTGCTCGGGTGAGACATAAAAAGGAGTGCTCATCGGCCACCCTCCAGCTCGGCGATGGGACCGTCGGGCCGCTGGAGCCTCCCGGTGATGACGGCCTCGGCAACGGCCGCGACGTCGGCGTCGGGCAGCGTGCGCCCACCGTCCGCGGTGATCACGTGGACCAGCGGGAACAGCTTGCGGGACAGATCCGGGCCGCCGGTGGCCGAGTCGTCGTCAGCCGCGTCGTAGAGCGCCTGGATCAGGACCGCGACCAGCGTGGCCTCGTCGAGGTCGGGCCGGTAGAGCTTCTTGAGGGCGCCCTTGGCGAACAGCGAGCCCGAGCCGACGCCGGAGTATCCGGTCTGCTCGTAGCGGCCGCCGGTCGGGTCGTACCCATAGATCTTTCCTTCGCCGGCCTCGGGGTCGAACCCGACGAAGAGCGGCACGACGACCAGGCCCTGCATCGCCATCGGGAGGTTGCCCCGGACGAGCGCGGAGAGCCGGCTGGCCTTGCCCTCGATCGAGAGCGTGGTGCCCTCGATCTTCTCGTAGTGCTCCAGCTCGGTCTGGAAGAGCTTGACCAGCTCGACCGCGAGCCCCGCTGAGCCGGCGATGCCGACGGCGGAGTATTCGTCGGACGGGAAGACCTTGCGCATGTCGCGCTCGGCGATCAGGTTGCCCTGGGTCGCCCGCCGGTCACCGGCGATGATCACGCCACCGGGGAAGGTGGCCGCGACGATCGTGGTGCCGTGCGGGGCGATGTCGTTCAGATTGCCCGGAACGGCGTCGCGTCGCGGGAGCAGCTCCGGGGACTGGGCCGTCAGAAAATCGGCAAAGGACGAGGTGCCCGGCGTCATGTAGGCAGCCGGGATACGGGATTCGGACATCTACTACTGCCCGCCCTTCTGGATGAAGGACTTCACGAAGTCCTCGGCGTTGGTCTCCAGGACGTCGTCGATCTCGTCCAGGATGTCGTCGACGTCGGAGTCAAGCGCTTCCTTGCGCTCATTCACATCGGTCTCGGGCGCGGTCTCGACGGACTCCTCCGTCTCGGAGGACTTCTTCGGCTGCTTCTGCTCCTGTGCCATGTCTTCAACCTATCCACTAGCACCGACAAACCTGAGGAAACAATGCCCGATTTCGCTACGGGAGGAAGCAGAAGTCGAACGTTGGGCCGAGATGTGGCACGAGTCGCGATCGAGCTCAGGAACCGGTCAGCCGGTTGAACAGGTCGACGGCGGTGTCGGAGGAGTCGAGCAGGCCACCCACGTGCTTCTTGGTGCCTCGCAGCGGGTCGATGGTCGGAACCCGCTGCAGCGACTCGCGGCCGGGCAGGTCGAAGATGACCGAGTCCCAGGAGGCCGCGGCGACGTTCTCGGAGTACTTCTCCAGGCAGCGGCCGCGGAAGTAGGCCCGGGTGTCGGTCGGCGGCTCGTGCATCGCCTTCTCCACCAGGTCGTCGGTCAGCAGGCGCTGGATCCGCCCGGCGCGGACGAGGCGCTGGTAGAGGCCCTTCTCGGGGCGGATGTCGGCGTACTGCAGGTCGATCAGGTGGAGCTTGGGGTCGTCCCACTCCAGGCCATCGCGGTCGCGGTAGCCGAGGAGGAGCTTGTACTTGGCGACCCAGTCGAGCTCTGTGGCGCACTCCATCGGGTCGCGCTCGAGGCGGTCGAGCACCGACTCCCAGCGCTCCAGGACGTCCTTGGTCTGGTAGTCCGCGTCGGAGCCGTAGCGCTCCTCGACGAACTTCTTGGCCAGGTCCAGATACTCCATCTGCAGCTGGACACCGGTCAGCTTGCGACCGTCCTTGAGCGTGATCAGCGTCTTCAGCGACGGGTCGTGAGAGACCGCGCGCAGCGCCGAGACCGGACCGTCCACGCTGAGATCGCGCGTGATGTAGCCGTCCTCGATCATGGCGAGCACCAGCGACGTACTCCCGAGCTTGAGGTACGTCGAGATCTCGGCGAGGTTGGCGTCGCCGAGGATCACGTGGAGTCGGCGGTACTTCTCCGGGTCTGCGTGGGGCTCGTCGCGGGTGTTGATGATCGGCCGCTTCAGCGTGGTCTCCAGCCCGACCTCGACCTCGAAGAAGTCGGCGCGCTGGGAGATCTGGAACCCGTGCTTGGGGCGTTCCTGGCCGATCCCGACCCGTCCGGCGCCGGCGAAGACCTGCCGGGAGACGAAGAACGGGGTCAGGTGCTTGACGATGTCGGCGAACGCGGTCGAGCGGCGCATGAGGAAGTTCTCGTGCGCACCGTAGGAGACACCCTTGTTGTCGGTGTTGTTCTTGTAGAGGTGGATCTGCGGGTTGCCCGGCAGCCGCGCGGCGGCGCGGGAGGCATCCAGCATCACCTGCTCGCCGGCCTTGTCCCAGCGCACCGCGTCCAGCGGGTTGGTCACCTCGGGGCAGGAGAACTCCGGGTGGGCGTGGTCGACGTAGAGCCGGGCGCCGTTGGTGAGGATGACGTTGGCCAGCCCCAGATCCTCGTCGGTGAGCTGGCTGGGATCGGCCACCTGACGCGACATGTCGAAGCCGCGCGCGTCGCGCAGCGGTGACTCCTCCTCGAAGTCCCAGCGCGCTCTCCTCGCCTTCAATGTCGAGGATGCGTACGCATTGACGACCTGCGAGGACGCCACCATCGGGTTGGCCTGGGGCTGTCCGGCCACGGAAATTCCGTATTCGACCTCCGTGCCCATCACCCGTCGTACGCTCATGCCTGCAAGGCTACCGGCCACGTGCACGAAGGCACGTGAGCATCCACACGCCACGCTGAGGTTTGCCCGAGGTTGTTCGGCTGGGCGGCACCAGGAGGAGACCGCTAGTGAAACGCGATGTCCCGGGGGTATGTCGTCGGCGGAAGCGGGTCATGGTGAGGTTGGCCCATGGGAACTCCTGAGATCCGGCGGGCCACCGCCGACGACCTCGACGACATCTTCTCGATCTGCCTGCTCACGGGCGCATCGGGCGAGGACGCCACCGAGTTCTACGACGACCCCCGACTGCTGGGCAACATCTACGCCGCTCCCTACATCGTGCTGCGTCTCGGGCTCGGCTTCGTGGCGGTCGACTCCGAGGGCGTGGTGGGCTACGTAGTCGGCACCCCGTTCACCCGTGCCTTCGAGAAGGAGTGCGAGGAGGACTGGTGGCCCGCGCTTCGCGTCGTCAACCCCGATCCGGGACCCGACCACGACCGCGCTGACTGGAACGCCCGGCTCCGCTCCCAGATCCACCGCCCGCCGCGGATGCTCGGCGAGATCCTCAGCGAGTTCCCGGCACACCTGCACATCAACCTGCTCCCCCGCGCCCAGGGCCAAGGCGTCGGCAAGGAGCTGATCGGGATGATGCTCGGCGCCTTCCACGTCGCCGGCGTACGCGGCGCGCACCTCGGCGTCGCCGCCGCCAACACACGCGCGATCGGGTTCTACCGCCGCATCGGCTTCACCACGCTCGTCGAGGGCGAGGATTCGATGCTGCTCGGTGTCCAATGGACCGGAGAGATGGAAGAGTGAGCTTCCATGGGACTCTGGGAAGCGCGGGTGGTGCCACACATCGTGGACCGTACCTGCGGCATCGCGCAGCTCGAGCCGCTGCGCGAGCAGGCCTGTGACGGTCTCCGCGGCCAGGTCGTCGAGATCGGCTTCGGCAGCGGGAGCAACATCGGCCTCTATCCCTCCGAGGTCACCGAGATCATCGCCGTCGAGCCCTCCGACGTCGCCTGGAAGCTCTCGGCCACGCGCCGTTCGGGCTCATCGGTCCCGGTGAGCCGCGTCGGGCTCGACGGCGCCCGCCTCCCGCTCGGCGACGCCTCGGTCGACACGGGGCTGGTCACCTTCTCGCTGTGCACCATCCCCGATGTCGCCGGCGCCCTCGCCGAACTGCGCCGCGTCCTGCGCCCCGGCGGCACCATCGGCTTCGCCGAGCACGGTCTCTCCCCCGACCCCGGCGTCGCCCGCTGGCAGCACCGCCTCGACGGACTCCAGCAACGCCTCTTCGGCGGCTGCCACCTCACCCGCGACATCCCGCGGCTCGTCGAGGCCGCCGGCTTCACCCTCGACCGTCTGGAGCAGTCCTACCTTCCCGGGCCGTCGTTCTCGCGCCCGTGGGGCTATCTCTCTACGGCGCGCGCGGTTCCTTCGTAAAGGTATGCAGGTCAAGCGCCACATCCCCGGCGGAGTTCCGCACGGGATGTGCTACTTCGTCTGCATACCTTTCGACAGGTTCAACGCCCGGCGTACGCGCGCCGCGGTCGCCGCAGCGTTGGCGAAGTCGCTCCAGATCAAGCGGATCATCGAGAAGCCAGTGATCTCGCGCAGCTCGTCCTCACGCCGCTTCTCTGCGAAGACGACATCGCCGGGATCCTGGCCCGGTTTGAGCAGGCGGCCGTACTTGATCCGTCCGTCGAACTCGCCCAATAGTCCGAACTCAGGCCAAGCCCAGTCGGTCACTCCCGCGATCGAACCGTCGGCTCGGCGTACTTTGTATTGAAGTTCCGGTTGCGGTAGACCGAAGGAGCGGAACAGATGCTTTCCGCGCGACTCTCCGATCGAGCCCGACCTTCCGTCCGCGAACGGAACCAGACCTCTTACTCGGTGCATGAACGGCCAGTGCTGCATGATCCCGTACGCCGCCTCCAGGCGGTCTCGATCGAACGTCCCGCTCCGCAGCCCGGCGTCGAGCAGACACCACGCGGCCTCCGTGTCGACGCGAGATGCCGCTTCGAGCACGCATCGCTCCGGAAGCATCGCCTTCATCCGGTCGGCCTCCACCACCTCATGGCCCAGGCTGAAGCCTTCGTGATGGACGACGTCACCTTCGATCCTGCCGGCACCACCGTCGAGACGGGTGACGTGAACCCGGTCGAGCGGAAGGTTCCAGACATCGATGCCGTGGGCAACCACGCCTGAGGCGTGGCTCAGCGCAACAGAGTCGCCGAGCGATCGCATCACCGCCCGAGCCCTGACCTGATGCTGTGCCACCGGATCGAGCTCGAGCCACATGGCGCCTGGCGCGTACGCGCCGCGACGAATGCGGTGCCACTCGCCCGAACGTGCCATACGAGTGATGTCCCGCTTCGCGTATCCCACCTCCAGCGCCATCTGGGTCGTGAAGAAGCCATCTCGCTCGATGAAGTAGTGAAGTGCGTCCATGGCCGCTACCTTCACGCTGCGGCTCGAAGCGGGAAAGCCCAATCCCCCGCCCTGTGGATAACTCCCGATCGAACCGGAGTGTGGACGGCAGGTGGCATGGGCGTACGTCGTGTTCCTTCGTCAAGGCGGTGTCCTGAGCCTGTCGAAGGGTATGCGGGTCAAGGCGCACATTCTCGGCGGAGTTCCGCACGGGATGTGTTCCTTCGGCTGCATACCTTGACGAAGGAACGCCCCAACGCCGTCAGCGCTTACGCGTACGCAGCGCGTGGGCGACGTTGACGCCGACGAGGCCGACCCAGGAGATCACCAGGGCGCCGAGGTTGTCGGTGACGCCGAGGGTGATGCTGATCGGGATACCGGCGACGGCAGAGCCGGCGCCGAGGACGAACTGGAAGATCGAGGTGCGCGACTCGTTGCGCTCGGCAAGGGTGCGGGCGGCGGCAGTGGTGCCGACCCGCTCCTGAACGGTCTTCTCGATGCGGTCGGCGAAGCCGGCTACCAGCTCTGCGTCGAACGCGTCGCCCAACTCATGGCGGGTCTCCAAACCTGCCTCGATGTCCTTGCGCGCCATCTCGTCTGCCACGTCGTTCAACCTTAGAGGATCAGATGCCGGGGTCGATGTCCCCGACGTTGTGCTGAATGTTGATTCGCTCGGCTCGACCGGACAGCACCACGACGAGGGCTATGACAGCGACCACGACGACGACCGCGACGAGCGCCACCGCTCCGGCCAGGATCAGCAGTTCCACTGCCATCTGGCTCCCCCATTCTCACCGGACCGCGAACGCTCAAACACTAGCCCCGCGCGCCGCTCGTCCGCAGCCGAATACACCCCGCTACAGGTTCGACGCCGTTTCAGACGACCGCGACGAGCTTCCCGCTGGTCGTTCCGTCCTCCATCCGCTGGTGAGCCTCGCGGATCCTGTCGAGGTCGTACGTCGTGTCGATCGGCACCACTGCACGACCGGCGGCCACATCGTCGAGGAAGCCCTGGAGTACGTCGGCCGGGAGATCGTCGGCCTCACCGGCGTACGCGGTGAGCCGAACTCCTGTGGGGAGATAGTCGATCGGGTAGAACTCCTCGACGGTCCACACGTTCGAGAGCATCCCGGTGAAACAGACCGTGCCGTGGACGCGGGTGGACCGTAGCGTGTCGGGGAGCGTCGGCGTACCGATCAACTCGATCGCTCCATCGACTCCCTCAGGCAGCAGCCGCCGCACCTGGGCCGCGACGTCGCCGTCATCGACCAGCACGTCATCGACCCCGATCGCCTCGAGCGCCTCGGCCTTGGCCGCACTCCGAGTCGTGGCGAGAACGCGAAGGCCGCTCCGCTTCGCGAGCACCGCTGCAGCCATTCCGACCGACGAGGTGCCGCCTCGGATGAGAAGACTCTGACCCGGCTCGATGTCGACTCCGACGGTCAGGGAGCCGTACGCCGTCTGCAGCATCTCCGGCACGGCCCCCAACGTCGCCCAGTCGAGGTCGGAGTGGAACGGGATGACCTGTGCCGCGGGGACGCAGGTGTACTCGGCGTAGCCGCCGTCGAACGTACGTCCCATCCCACCCATCATCGTCATCACCTGCTGCCCGGGCTCGAACTCACCACCCGGCGCAAGATCCACCACGCCGGTGGCTTCTATGCCCAGCACGCGCGGGTACCTCACGGAGTCCCCGGCGAGCCCAAGTCGGGTGTGCAGCTCCGAGCGGTTGAGCCCGAAGGCCTTGACCCGGATCCGCACCCAGCCCGGTTCGGGCTCCGGGAGGGGCAGGTCCCGGACCTGCAGGGCCTCCACCGGCCCGGGCGCCTCCAGCACGACAGCTCGCATGGTCTCGCTCGAGTTCACGAGTCGATCTCCTCTCTGATCCACGCCCGCTCTGCGGCGCTGGTGGCACGGGCGGTCAGCAGGAGACCGCGTCGGTAGGGGTCGGCGACCTCTTCGGCCCGAACCGGGCGGTCACCGTCGTAGAAGAAGCTCGCCGGCGTCTCCAGGAACGACAGTCGTCGACGCAGGACCTCGTGCTGGTCGGCACGGTCCGGTAGCAGCGACAGGAAGCTGAGGATGACGAAGAACCGGCTCTGGTCGGTGATGTCGTGGCCGTCGGCGCCGCGGATCGCGTCGAGCAGATGAGTCCGGCCTGCGTCAGTGAGGGTGAGTGTGTGTCGGCCGGCCCGACCCCTCCCCGGCTCGGACTGCTTGACCACATGGCTGTTGCGTTCGAGTCGGTCGATCGCGGGATACAGCGTGCCGTCGCTGATTCGGCGGGTGTGGCCGTACAGCTGCTCGATCTTCCGGCGCAGCTCGTAGCCGTGCTGGGGTCCGTCGGCCAAGAAGCCGAGGACCATGACGTCGACGATGCTCACACCGCGGACCATACCTCGATTCGAGGTATTACTCCAGGGTCGCGCCCTCCGATCAGTCGAGGCGACGGAACAACGCGGCGAGGGCCTGACCGCCGCCGATGCACATCGTGACGATGCCGAGCTCACCTCCCGTACGTCGCAGGTGCTTGACCACTCGCAACGACAGGATCGCGCCGGTCGCCCCGACCGGGTGACCGAGTGCGATCGCCCCGCCGTACGGGTTGGTGCGCTCGGGATAGAGCCCCACGTCACGCGAGACCGCGACGGCCTGGGAGGCGAAGGCCTCGTTGAGTTCGACGATGTCGATGTCGGCAGGGGTGAGACCGGTGCGCTCGAAGAGACGGCGCAGAGCGAGCGTCGGGGCGTACCCCATCAGACCCGGCTCCATCGCCGCGGTCGCCACCTGCTCGAGCGCGACCAGTCCGGTCGCGCCCCGGTCACGAGCGGCCGACTCAGTCGCGAGCACGACAGCGGCGGCGCCGTCGTTGATCCCGGAGGCGTTTCCGGCGGTGACCGTACCGCCCTTCGCGAACGCCGGCCGCAGCGCAGCGAGCGCCTCGGGCGTGGTCTGCGGCTTGGGGTGCTCGTCGGTGTCGACGACAGTGATGCCCCGACGTCCCGAGATTTCGACGGGGACGATCTCCTCCGAGAAGGCCGCCTTGGCAGCCCTCTCCGCACACCGCTGTTGGGACCGGAGCGCGAACTCGTCCTGCTCCTCACGTGAGACGCCGTACTTCTCGGCCACGGCTTCCGCGGTCACCCCCATGTGCACACCGCCGAATGGGTCGGTGAGCATCGCGACCGTGCCGTCGACCAGGTCCCGGTCACCGAGCTTGTAGCCGTTGCGGGCGCCGAAGTCGTAGAACGGCATCCGGGTCATCGACTCGTCACCGCCGGCGACGGTGACCTGGAGGTCGTTCCAGCGCATCTCCTGAGCGGCCGACCAGATGGCCTGCAGCCCGCTGCCGCACAGCCGGTTGACGGTGAACGCGGGGACAGACGCGGGCAGACCGGCCTCGATGGCGACCCGACGGGCGTTGTACGCATCGGGCCCGACCTGGCCGATGCAGCCCATCACGACCTCCTCGATGTCCGCAGCGGCCACACCGGAGCGCTGGAGCGCCTCGGTGACCGCCGCCGCGCCGAGCTGGTGGGCCGGCACGTCCTTGAACTGGCCGCCGAAGCTGCCGATCGGGGTGCGGGCCCCGTCGAGCACGACGATGCGTTCCTTGGTCACTGGCTTTCCTCCATCTGACCCGGTCACGGCCGGGTCGTCGGCGCGGCCTCGAGGCGGTCGCGCAGGTCGGTCTTGCGGATCTTCCCGCTCGGCGTACGTGGCATCTCGTCGATGACCTCGAGCCGCTCGGGCAGCTTCTGGGTCGTCAGGCCGAGGCCTCGCAGGTGGGTGGTGAGGGCCGTCAGATCGAGGTCGGCGCTGGGCTCGAGCACGACCCAGGCGCAGACCCGTTCGCCGAGCACGGGGTCGGGAACGGGCGTGACCGCGACGTCGGCGACGCCAGGGACCTCGGCGATCAGGTCCTCGATCTCCCGTGCGCTGAACTTCTCCCCGCCGCGGTTGATGATGTCCTTGATCCGGCCCTGCACCGTCAGCGATCCACCGGCATCGAGGCGTACGAGGTCACCCGTCCGGAACCAGCCGTCGGCGGTGAAGGCTCCGTTGCGCTCGGCATCGACGTACCCCGAGCACAGCTGCGGCCCACGCCACCAAGCCTCACCGATCGAGCCGGACGGCAGGTCCCTCCCGGTGCCGGGATCGACAACCCGCCCCTCGGTCGGGAAGAGCCAGTGCCCCTCGGTGCCCCAGCGCTGGAGCTCCGAGTCCCACGGCGAGCCACAGCTGGCGTTGGGGCACTCGGTGGCGCCGTACATCCGTACGACCGTGCCGAGCCGCCCATGAGCGCGGCGGGCGAGCGCCTCGGGTACGTCCGCACCACCGCACACGATCGTCCGGACGTGGTCCAGACGTACGCCACGGTCCTCCGCGATCTCGGTGAGGGCGGCCAGGAACGGGGTGGCGAAGATGAAGAAGGTCGTCCGGTCGCGTTCGATCACGTCGAACGCCTGCTGCGGATCCCATGCCTCCTGGAGGGTGACCGAGCAGCCGAAGGCGACCGGGAAGAGGACGCTCAGCGAGATGCCGGTGATGTGGCTGACCGGGGATGGGTTGAAGAGGACGTCGTTCTCGTTGAGCCCGAACGCGCGCTGACAGATGTCACCCGAGGCCGCGATCCCCTCGTGCGTGTGGATCGCGCCCTTGGGGTCGGCGGTGGTCCCCGAGGTGTAGATGACGAGCGCGACGTCGCCGTCCCGCCCGGCGCTCGCGAGCGCGGTCTCGACGTCCACCGGCTCGGTACGCAGCGCCTCCTCGAAACGCTCGCCACCCGCCCCGCCACGTACCCATAGGACATGGTCGAGCGCGATGCCTTCACCGATCAGGTCGGCGTAGAGGTCGCGGTAGGAGTATCCGCGGAAATCCTCGGCGACGACAGCGAAGCGGGCGCCGGTCTGGCGCACGATGAAGCCGACCTCGCGCTGCCGCAGGATGCTCGTCATCGGAACCACGACACCGCCGGCCATCAGCACCCCGTGGAACGCCACGATCGCCTCGGTCCAGCTGGGCAGCTGGACGGCGACGGCATCCCCGCGGCGCAGACCGCGCTCGCGCAACCAGCCTGCGAGAGCGGCGGCTCGGTCCCAGAGCTGGCCGAAGGTCAGCTGGGTCGTCGAGTCGCGGACCGCGGTCTTGTCACCGAAGCGATCGGTGCAGCGCCGCAGGTCGTCGGTGACACAGGCCGGGTGCCACATCCCGGCGGCGCGGTAGAAGCGGTCGATCTCGGGTGCGGGTCGCCAGGTCGGCACGATCGTACGAGACATCCGGCCCTCAGATCCGGACCAGCGTCTTGCCGGCCGTACGTCCCGCCATCATGTCGGCGATCGCCTGCGGCGCCTTCGCGAGACCGTCGTAGACACTCTCGCGGTAGCGCAACCGACCGTCGGCGAGCCAGCCACCGACCCGCTGCTGCATCTCGTCGAGCAACTGCGCGTGGGCGCTCCCCCGGAAGCCGCGGAGGGTGAGGTTCTTGGAGGTGGCGAGGAACAGGTTGTCGGGGCTCGCGGGTGCCCCTTCGTACTCCGAGATCGAGCCGCACAGGGCGATCCGGCCCCAGTTGTTCATCGCCGCGAGGGCGGCCTCGAGGTGGCTGCCGCCGACGTTGTCGAAGTAGAGGTCGAGCCCCTCGGGCGCGGCGTCGCGCAGCGACTCCACCAGCGGGCGATCGCGCCAGTTGAACGCGGCATCGACGCCGATCTCGTCGCGCAGCCAGGCGACCTTCTCCGCGGTGCCTGCGCTCGCGACGACCCGCAGGCCGGACAGCTTCGCGATCTGGCAGACCAGGCTCCCGACCGCTCCCGCGGCCGCCGACACCCAGATCGTCCGGGTGTCGGCGCGGGCATCGAGCGCGTCGATCACACGCAGTCCGGCGTACGCCGTCAGACCCATCGCGCCGAGTGGACCGAGGTACGTCTGCGGAGAGAGCTGCTCGACATCGAGGACTCGCAGGTCGGCTACGCCATTCATCGCGACCTCGTCGGGATCGACGATCGCGTGACTGCGCCAGCCGTAGGAGTGCCAAACCGTCGCACCGACCGGGAAGCCCTCGGCGCGGGACTCCTCGACGACGCCGACCGTGAAGATCCCGTCCATCGGCTCGCTGAGCGGGAAGGCCGGGAAGTAGCCCTCGGGTGCGTCGGCACGCAGCCGGAGCCGCATCCCCGGGTCGACCGAGGTCCAGGTGTTGCGGACCAGCACCTGACCGGCCCCTGGATCGGGCAGGTCGACGTTCACGAGCTCGAAGTGCTCCGGACGTACTTCACCGTCCGGGAGCGTGACCACATGCACCTGAGTGCTCTTCACAGAACCTCCTCGATGGTTCGGGGCCTGGACACGGCACCTGAACCAAACTAACTTCAGTTCTATGGATACCGCAATGGGTGCTTGGCAATGGACCGGGACCGGACGTCCCCTCACGCTCAACCAGGTGCCCGTCCCCACCCCTGCGACGGACGAGGTCCTGATCCGCGTACGCGCGGCCGGCATGTGCCACTCCGACGTGGGCGAGCTGGACGAGCCGTCGTGGGCGGTCAACATCAAGCGCAACCCGATCACCCTCGGCCACGAGATCGCGGGCGAGATCGCGCAGGTCGGCACCGCGGTCACACAGTGGCAGGTCGGGGACCGGGTCGGCGTACATCCACTCGGCGCGACCGTTCCGGGCTACAGCCGCGACGGCGGGTACGCCGCATACACCGTTGCTCCTGCGACCGACCTGGTCGCGATGCCCGACGGCCTTCCGTTCGACCTGGCCGCCGCCGGCACGGACGCAGGCATGACCTCGCACCACGCGGTCGCCGAGGTCGCCCGGGTCGGCGCCGGTGACCGTGTCGGCATCATCGGGCTCGGCGGACTCGGCCAGTTCGGCGCACGCATCGCCGCCCTGCTCGGCGCCGAGGTGTATGCCGCCGACACCAGCCCCGCCGCAGTGGCCCTCGGCGAGCAGCTCGGCCTAGCTGCCGTGCACCCGCGCGCGGAGGACCTGATCGGCCTCGGCCTCGATGCGGTCATCGACTTCGCCGGCTTCGGCTCCACCACCTCGGCCGCGGTCGGCGCTATCCGCAAGGGCGGCACCATCGTCATGGTCGGCATGGGCGCGGTCGAGACGACCCTCGTCACCGCCGACGTCATCCACCAGGGCGCCCACATCCACGGCTCGTCCGGCGGCACCCGCGAGGACATCGCCAAGGTGTACGACTACCTCGCCCGCGGCGAGATCACCCCGATCGTCGAGCACCTCGACCACAGCCAGGTCCCGGCAGGCATCGAGCGCCTCCGGGCCGGCGAGGTCACGGGTCGGCTCGTGGTCACCTCCGAATGACCACCGACACCGACCGGCAGCCGGCGTCACGTACGCGCTGGCCCGCCCGCGTCTATGCGACGGGGAGCGAGCCGGACTACCGCTTCACCCTGGCCAACGAACGTACGTTCCTCGCCTGGTTGCGTACGTCACTGGCGTTGGTCGTGGCCGCTGTCGCACTCCACGCGCTGGCCACCGACTACTCGACGATCGTCGTCCAGGTCGTCGCCGGCACGATAGTCGTCCTCGGCGCGGGCGGTGCGCTGCTCGCCTGGGTCCGGTGGAGCGCCAACGAGCGAGCGATCCGATGCGGCGAACCGCTGGTCGGGTTTCGCTCCGGCGCGGTTGCCTGTGCGGCTCTCGTGGTGGTCGCCGTCGCCGCGGCAGCTCTCCTGGTGCTCCGATGAGGAAACGGGGTCTCGACCCGATCGACACTCCCCCGCGTGAGCCCGGGCTGCAGGCCGAACGGACCCACCTGGCCGGTTCGAGGACGGCGCTGAGCATGGCAGCGGCAGCGCTCGCGCTGCTGCACGTGGCTCATCTGCCGACCCTGGTCACCGTCGCCCTGCTCGTCGCGACCTTGCTGTGCGTGGCCGTCACGACCTTTCCCGGGCTCCGCGAGGCGCGCGGGCTCCGACTTGCCTCGCTGACTCAGTTCACGCTGGTGATCTCGCTGTGCGCGCTGGCCGTGATCGTCAGCGGCTGACCGGTCGGACCCCACCGGGCAGCCAGGCGCCGCTCAGGGCATCCGGCCCCGGCTGATAGATGCGCAGCACGAGGAAGAAGCGTCCCTGAGGCGACGGCAGCCAGTTGCGTACGCCGCCCGCCTCGTCCTCAGGCTGGATGGCGATCGTGACCGACCCGTCGTCGTCGACGACCAGCTGCGAGGTGGCGCTGCCGACGGCGTACCTGTCGATGGGGTTGGGGACGAGGAAGCCGTCCCCGTCATACATGGTCACGCTCCAGAACGCTCCCGCAGGTGGCGGCGTGTCCAGACGCACCTCGTACCCGCCCGACGACCCGTCGAGCGGGCGGCCCTCGACGTCGGCGTAGGTGTTGAACGAGGTGTTCTCCTCGACCACGTTGGCACCGAGACCGACATGACTCATCACGGCCCGGCTCAGGTAGTTGACGCCATGAGCACCCTTGTCGCACACCTTCGTCCAGCCGGTCGGGACCGGCTCCCCCAACTGCGGGCGGCAGGCGTCGATGACCTTCATCGCCTCGGCGAACCCTGCCTCCGTCCCGGCCCTGATCTCGGGATCGAGCTGCTCGAGTTCGAGCCTCGCCTCCCCGGTGAGTCCCAGCAGCGACAGCCGCCTGACGATTACGAGGTCGTGCGCGGGGACGCCGATGAGCCGCAACGCGGCGTCGAGCCCGCGGAAGAAGGCCCGCCAGTCGGTCATGACCTCATCCGGATCCACCAGTACGCCGATCGGGCCGGCATCAGCGACCGAGCCACCGTCGGCGCGCCGGAGCACGACCGCGTCCTGCAGCCGGTGGACCTCTGCCTCGTCGCCGACGACCTGGATGCGCATCAAGACCCAGATGAGCTCGGAGCCCACCCGCAGCCGGACGACGTCCGAGGGCACCTCGGTGTCGTCCGTCGGCGAGACCAGCCAGATCTGACGTGCGTCCCCGATGGTCCGGCGACTGATGTTGGAGGCGTTGCCGAAGCCGTCGAGGAGGTTGAGCGTGTAGTAGCGGTCGCCGAAGTCGGGCAGGTCGACGATCACCGGACCGTCGCGCAGGTCGAGCCACGCGTTGGAGTAGAGGGTGTCCACGTTCGGCACGCGGAACGCCGCGAACCCGGGCCGGGCCAGCTCGCGCTCATGGAGGAACGCACCCAGCGCCCAGCCCTCGACTGCGTACTGCCGGCACATCTGGGCGTACTGATAGACCGCCGGCAGCCCGTAGACGACGCCGTCGAAGGCGACCATGCGGGCGAGCTCACGGCGGGCGGAGGCGACGGTCGGCACCAGGTCGGGCTGGGTCGAGATCTGGAGCTGGTCGACGCCGGCGAGATCGAACGACGGGTAGCTCATAGAGCCACCTCCCGGACGACGTACGGCGGCTCCCAGGCCTCGGCGCCGTCTGGCCAGTACAGCCGCAGCATCAGGCGGAACGGCCCGTCGGGAGCGGGAAGCCAGTTCGCCGGTCCCGAGCCCGGCTCGGAGACCGACAGACTGATCCGCAGCGCACCATCGGCGCCGTACCTCAGGCCGGGTGTCCGATCACCGACGGCATAGCGGCCCAGCGGGTTCTCCACCAGCAGTCCCTCTCCGTGATACATCGTCAACGACCAGAACGCCCGCACCGGCGGCAGCCCGCCCGGCGGGAACTCGATGACGTACGGACCCTTCCGCCCGTCCAGCACCTCGCCGTCGGCGTCGGTCTGGCACAACGGATAGATCGCCTCGGCCACCGGGTTCACGTAGATCTGCGCATGGGCGACGGCGGCACGCAGGAGGAGGTCGTCACCGAAGTCCGCGCCGCGGTCGTTGATCGACCAGCCGTTCACGGTGCGCCCGAGATGCTCCACCCGGCCGCGTATGTCCTGATATCCCGCACGCAGCCCCGCAGCGAACTCCCGAACAGTCTCTTCCGACGCCGATCCGTCCGCCAGACGCGCCAGCAGCTCACCGGAGACATACGACGCCACCGACTCCGGGACCTGCCCCGGGCCAAGATCGTCGAGGACCGCCAAGAGCGCCGTCGCGAAGGCGCGCGGTTCCAGGATCTCGTCCTGGCGCGACAGCCCGGCGATGCGGCGGTCGATGGCACGCGGCTCCAGCGCGAGACTGCTCCCCTCATCAGGTCCGACGGCCAAGCCGATCTTGTTCTGGAGGGCGTGCGCGTCCGCGACGTCGTCGGCAACGAGCGGGTCGACACCGGTGCGCCCGACCATCATGACCCAGCGTTCCGGCGTGCTCAGCTGCAGTACGCCATCTTCTTCGGAGAGAGCCCGCGGACCGCGTCGGATGCGGACCGTCGACAGCTCTGCTCCGTGCGTGCGGCGGCTGACGACCACCGGACTGCTCGTGTCGGCACACCCCACCTGCAGGCTCAGGTAGCGCTCCCCAGGATCCGGCAGCGACACCTCGTACGAGCCCACGTCGAGGTCGAGCCATGCCAACGAGTAGAGCGTGTCGACGTTGGGCGCCACCCCGACCTTGAGGCTCGGGTCGGCGAGCGACCGCTGGTGCCCGAGCAGCCCGACCGGTGCCCCGGCAGAGGTCTCGGGCCGCGGTCCATACGGATCCAACGGCTGGGTGAGGTTGAGGCGCATCCGCTGGGCGAAGATCAGCGGGTACGCCCAGATCTGGAGGGCTGCTGCATGCGCAGCGACGTCGGCCACCTCAGGACGCCGCGACCAGCGGCCTGGCAGCAGCCTCCGCCCCTGCCGCTGCCGCATCCAGCGGATAGACCTGCATGGTCTCGGGGTGCAGCCCGATGACCACCTTCGCACCCTCCTCCGCGCGACGCAGCCAGGACCCGTGGAGCGCGCTGCTAGCACGGAGCCGAAGCTCCTCCTGACCTGCGGCAACGGTGACGTCGTAATAGCGCCCGCCGAACTCGGAGGAGAGCAGCTCGGCGTCGAGTGCGACGACGCCGGACGGCACGGAGGTCACGTCCCGGTACAGCTCGAGGTCGTCGGGCCACAGCCGCGCGACCACCGCGTCCGAGTCGGGCAGCTCCCGCTCGAGCGCGATGTCGACACCCGCGTTCGTACGCCATCCCGCGGCGCTGCGGTGCAGCTCGAGCCGGTTGGACATGCCGATGAACTCGGCGACGTAGTCGGTGGCAGGGTCGGCGAAGACCCGCTGCGGCGTGTCGACCTGCTCCATCTTGCCAGCACGCATGATGGCCAGCCGGTCACCGAGCGCGAACGCCTCGGACTGGTCGTGGGTCACGAAGACCGCACCGAAACCGAGGCTCTCGTGCAACCGGTGGATCTCCGTACGCACCGTGTCCCGCAGCCGCGCGTCGAGGTTGCTCAGCGGCTCGTCGAAGAGCACCAGGTCCGGACGCGAGACCAGGCCACGGGCGACGGCGATGCGCTGCTGCTGCCCACCACTGAGCTGGCTCGGGTAGCGATCGAGCAGGTGCTCACAGTGCACCATCGCCGCTGCTTCCTCGACCTTCCCTTCGGCGAGGGCCTCGCGCATCTTGCGCACCTTCAGCGGGTAGGCGATGTTCTTGCGCACGGTCATGTTCGGCCACAGCGCGTACGACTGGAACACCATGCCGACGTCCCGCTTGTGCGCCGGCACGTTCAGCCGCCGACCGGAGTCGAAGACGTGACGCCCCTTGAAGTCGATGACGCCCGACTCCGGGGTCTCGAGGCCGGCAAGACAGCGCAGGGTGGTCGTCTTGCCACAGCCGCTGGGCCCCAGCAGGACCAGGAACTCGCCTTCCTCCATCTCGAGGTCGAGGTGGTCGACGACGACGTTCGATCCGTACGACTTGGTGAGTCCTTCGACTCGGAACTTGGCGGACATCGGCCCTCCATGGGCTTGCTTGGTTGGATTACGACTCAGAGGTTGTCGAGCACGTTTCGCCCACCGACCAGCATCGCGATGGCGACGCCGGCTCCGGTGACGGCGGACATCAGGATCGCCATCGCCCCGACCAACGGGTACGAACCGTTGGTCCACTGGTCGTAGAGGAGCGTGCCCATCACCTGGGTCGTCGCCGAGCGCACCATGATCGAGGCGGCGAACTCGTGGGTGAGCAGGATGAACATCAAGGCGATGGAGCTCAGCACGGCCGGCTTGAGCATGGGAAGCGTGACGTTGAACGCGGTACGCACCGGGCCGGCGCCGCTCACCGCCGACGCCTCTTGATAGGTGTTGCCCAGCGACACCAGTGCCGTGAGCTGCATCCGGGTCGCGAACGGGATCATCAGGACGACGTAGACGAGCACGATGATCGCCTTGGTGCCGTACAGGATGAACGGCGGCTGGGTGTACGTCAGCAGGAAACCGACGCCGAAGATCACGGCCGGGATCCCGAGCGGCAGCGCGGTGATCAGGTCACCGAGGAGGCGTACGAGCGGCAGGTCCCGCCGGCGCACCATGAGCTGGGCGACGCCGAGCCCGATGGGTACGCAGATCGCGACCGCGATCAGCGACGTGACAACGCTCGTTACCACCGACTCGACGATGCCGGGGGTCTCGAGCAGCGCGCGGTAGTTGTCCAGCGTGAGCAGGCCCCACGACAGGTTGGCCGACCAGAACGGCGAGAGCGACACCAGGATCACCCCGATCAGCGGCAGCACCAGCGCGACCAGTCCGTACGCCGCCACGACGACGGCCGCCCAGGCGGACCGGCCGTGCGTCGGCGCGAAGGACTTGCCGCCGTGGGTGACGAACCTCGTCTGGTTGCCGAGCAGGTAGCGCTGGGCGAAGATCACCAGCAGCCCGAAGATCACCAATGGCGATCCCGCAGCCGCGGCGGCGGCGAAGTTGGTCGGCGATTCGCTCGTACGCCGATACATCTCCGTGGTGAGTACGTTGACGCCCTCGTTCTGCCCGAGCAGCAGTGGCCCGGTGAACTGTCCGAGCCCGAGCAGCAGCGCGACCCCCGCGCCGTACACCAGCGACGGGCGCAGCAGCGGCAGCACGACCTTGAAGAAGACCCCGATCGTGGACGACCCGCTGATCGCCGCGGCCTCGAGGTGCTCCGAGCCGATATTCTGCATCCCGGCACTCACGAAGAGGTAGACGAACGAGGTCAGCCCGAAGCCGGTGATGATGATGATCCAGGTCGTGCTGTAGATGTTGACCGGACCGCTCTCGAGGTCGTGCCACCACGGCAGGTGCCGCAGCATGGCGTTGAGGTAGCCGGGCCCCGGCGAGAGCAGGAACGCCCAGCCGGCGACGTTGGCCACCGACGGCATCACGATCGGCAGGAGCGGGACGACCCGCAGGAAGCCGAGCCGCCGCGGGAGCCGGCTCGTCGCGAAGGCCAGGACGGTGCCGAGCACCATCGCGATGGCCAACGAGACCACCGCGAGCAGGAGTGTCGTACGGAGCGTCTCCCCGATGTCGTCGCGCCCGAACTGGGCCCGGTAGCCGCTCGCGCCGTCGGCGAACGCGAGCGACTGGAGCCGATAGAGCGGCACCACGACGAGATACCCGAGGATGAGGATCAAGGGCGCGTACGTCAGGCGCGCGCGCCAGGTGGCGGCGTCGCCGCGCAGACGAGGCAGTGTGCTGCTGACGATCGTGGTCATGAGGTCTTCCTCGAGGTCGGGGTCGGTGAAGGGGCGGTGATCAGCCCTGGAAGAGCGATTCCCACTGCTTCTGGTACTCGTTGACCGAGTCCTGGTCGAGCGTCTTCGGGTCGGGGAGCTCGATGTCCTGCGCCAGCAGGTCCGAGCCGGGGACGCCGGTCTCCTTGATGTCGGGCAGCGCAGCCACGTAGTTGTGCGAGATGGCGGCCTGCCCCTCGGGCGTCACCATGAAGTCGGCGAGCACCTGGGCGGCATTGGCGTGCGGCGCCGAGGCGAGCACCTGGCTGTGCCAGGGGACGCCGAACGGGTCCTCGGGGACCACGAAGTCGACCGGCGCACCGCTCGCCTTCGTGTCGAGCATCGTGCTACCGACCGTCGGGGAGCCCCAGATCTCACCGGAGGCGATCGCCTGGTCGATAGCGACGGCGCTGGGGTAGATGCGGGGCTTCTGGGCAGCGAGCTTCTCCACGAAACCACCGCCCCAGTCGGCGTCGATCCGGCGGTACATGTCCACATACGTCGGGATGCCGGCCGGGTTGGTGATGCCCAGCTTCCCGCCGCTCGCGTTCGCGGCCAGGACGTCCTCGTAGGTGTGTAGGCCCTTCGGCAGCTTGCGGGTGTTCCAGCCGTAGCCGAAGACGGTCGCGCTGGAGAGGAACCACTTGTCGTCGATGATGCTCTCGGTGCGGTTGTAGTCCTTGTTGTCGAAGCTCGGGCCGACGACCTTGACGTTCCAGCTCTGCTTCGTCGCGTTCTCCATGAAGCCCGCGTCGGTCGTCATCTGGATGTCAGCGGTGCCCTGGCCGGTCTGGATCTCGGTCTCGACCTTGGGGATGATGTCGGCGTCGGTGCCGCGTACGTATTTCAGCTTGATCCCGGGGTACTTCGCCTCGAAGGCCTTCTTCAGCAGCTCGAGGTTGTCCGGGGAGTGCGTGGAGTAGAGGGTGACCGAGCCCTCGTCCTTGGCTGCCGCGACGATCTCTTTCCAGCTACCGGCGAGCTCGGTCTTGGTGGCACCGCCACCGCAGGCCGTCAGGGTCGTCGCGACCGCCACCGTTGCAGCGGCCAGCGCGAACAGTCGTCGTCTGATCATCTCTTCTCCCTTGTGGCACAGCATCTTGTGGTTACTAAAGTGAAGTTGGTTCAGGTAGACTGTATGGCGCAGGTCACATGATGGCAAGGAAAAGTCTCATTGAATTCACTTGAGGATTCGAGGGACCGAGAGAACGAGGTAAACGATGCAGCGGTACACAGATCGACGGGTGCTTGTGACCGGGGCCGGCGGCGGGCTGGGCAGTGAGATCTGCGCCCGACTCAGCGCCGAAGGAGCACAGGTCGCCGCGGCCGACCTGGCCGGGACCGACCTCGGCCCCCTCGTCGACTCGCTCCCCGGCACCGGCCACCTCGCCCTCGAACTCGATGTCAGCGACGAGGAGCAATGGCGTGAGGCCACCTCGCAGATCGAGGCGGCATGGGGCGGTCTCGACGTGCTGATCAACAACGCCGCGATCGGCAGCATCGCGACCGTCGAGGACGAGGAACGCGCCACGTGGGACCGGGTGGTCGCGGTCGACCAGACAGGGGTCTGGCTGGGCATGAAGCACGTAGGACCGCTTCTGGAACGCACAGGCGGCGGATCGATCGTCAACGTCGCCTCGATCCTGGGCAGCACCGGCGGCCTCGGCAACAGCATCGCCTACCACGCCGCGAAGGGAGCGGTGCGCACGATGACGAAGAACGCCGCGCTGCACTGGGCAACCCGCGGCGTACGCGTCAACTCGCTGCACCCGGGGTTCATCGAGACCCCGCAGCTGATCGAGCGGTTCGGCGGCTCACCACGCCACCAGGCGATGCTCGCCAACACCCCGATGGGCCGCCTCGGCACCCCGGCCGAGATCGCCGGCGCAGTCGCCTTCCTCGGCAGTGACGACGCCGGCTACATGACCGGCAGCGAGGTGTACGCCGACGGCGGCTGGACCGCTCGCTGACGACCGCCCGAATCAGAGCTCGGCGCCGAGCCGATAGCCCTCCGCGATCGCGTGCGTGACCCGCCGCGGTGTGAGGCAGTCGCCGATCACGCTCACCTTGTCGCCTGCGACGACACCCGGCAGCAGGACCGGCACCCGCGGCCGGTGCCAGACGGTGAGCACGGGCCCGAGATCCACCGACTCACCTCCGAAGACCGGCGCCAGCTGGAGCGACGCCGCCGGGTCCTCCGGTACGACGACGGTGCTCGCGACACGGAGGTCGACCCCGGCAGTGCCGAGGCGGGTGAGCAGCGGACCCGCGCTCTCGGCGGGCACGCGGGAGGCGAGAGCGCCGAGGGCGGTCGCGAAGGTCACCTGCCAGCCCGCTCGCACCAGCGCCTCGGCCGCGCTGTACGCCGGCCAGAACCCGTCTCCTTCGTCGTAGACGAGCGCACGCCGGTCACCGACGTACTCGAGCTCACCGGTGATCACGTCGTCAACGGTTGCGAACGGCCGGCCGGCCAGCACCTCGGGCGGACCCGCGGGGCGCGATCCGGTCGCGACGACGACGTGATCGGCCATCCCGACGATCTCCTGGAGGTCGTCGGCCTCGATGCCGGCGGCGAGGTTCACGTCGACCCCGAGCCTCTTGAGCTCCCGTTCCTGGTAGTCGACGACGTCGATGAAGGTGGCCCGGTGCGGAGACGCGGCGGCGACCCGCGCTGTACCGCCGAGCTGCGGCGACTGGTCGAAGAGAGTGACCCGGTGGCCGCGACCGGCCGCGATCCGGGCTGCCTCCAGACCCGCCGGCCCTCCCCCGACGACGTAGATCTCCTTCGGGCCATCGACACGGACACCGATGTTGGGATGCCGCCCGCGGCCGACCTCGGCGTTGACGGCGCAGTGCAGGTGGGGGTCGAAGGCACGACAGTCCTGATTGATGCCGAGACAGCCGCGCACCTCGCTCACCCGACCCGACTCAGACTTGGCAGGAAGGTCGGGGTCGGCGATCAGTGCACGGGCCATCCCGACCAGATCGGCACGCCCGGTCTTGATGATGTGGTCGGCGGTCGCCGCGTCCCGGATGCGCTGCCCGACGAGGGTCGGCAGACCCGTGGCCGCCTTGACCCGCGCCGCCGACGGCACCGCGACGGCGTCCGGGTTCGTCGAGTCCTTGACGTACTTGCCGCGGGTGCCGTGCGTGATGCTGAAGTAGTCGACTCCCGAGCCCGCCAGATCCTCGGCGATACGTACGCAGTCCTCGATGTCCATCCCGCCGGGGATCTCCTCCTCGCCCGAGAGACGCACGCCGAGGACGAAGCCCTCGGGGATGACCGACTGCATCGCCTCGATGACAAGGTGCAGGAACCGCATCCGGTTCTCGAAGGAGCCGCCGAAGGCGTCCTCACGCCGGTTGGTCAGCGGCGACATGAACTGCGCTGGGAGATATCCGTGGGCGGCGTGGATCTCGACCCCGTCGGCACCGGCCTTGACCAGGTTCTCCGTCGATACCCGCCACCCTTCGACGATGTCATGGATCTCGGCAACGGTCAGCTCATGCGGCGGGTACGCATCACGCACCGTCTTGATCGGCGACGGCGCCACCGGCGGCGAGTCGGACTCGCCTCCGATGAACTCGCGCCCCAGATGACACAGCTGCCCGATGAACCTGGCGCCGTGGCGGTGGATGACGTCGGCCTTGGCGGCCGCGGCCGGGACGAACTCGTCGAGATAGGCCTCGACCAGCTTGCGGGAACGCAGCGTGGTCGTTGGATGGACCACCGTGGCGCCACCGATGATCATGCCGACTCCGCCGGCAGCGAGACGCTCGAAGTGCTCGGTGTCGCCATGGGTCGGTACGCCGCCCTCGGCCATGCTCGTTCCGGCCGGGAGCGCGACCAGCCTGTTCTTCACCGACATCGGGCCGATGGTGAAGGGCGAGAAGAGGTGCGGGAACTCGATGCTCATGGGAATCCTTTCGCTGCGGGTCTCTGCGGTGCTTCCTCAGACGGTGAAGCGGCCGCCGTTGCTGAGCAGCACCGCCCCGACGACGTTCTTCGCGCCCGGGGATGCGAGGTAGCAGATGTTGTCCGCGAGATCTTCGGCCGAGGCGTACCCGATGGCACCGGTCGCCTCCATCGCCTTGCGGACGGCGCCCGGGGTACGGCCGGCCATCGGGGTGTCGACCGGGCCAGGGGCAACCGTGTTCACCCGGATCCCGTACGAGATGACCTCCTTGGCAACGGACTGCGACAAGGCGTGCACGCCCGCTTTCGAGGCGGCGTAGTGCGGGTATCCGATCAAGGTGTCGTACGCCGCCGAGGAGCCGACGGTCACGATCGCTCCCCCACCACGCGGACGCATCGCCCGTACGGCCGCGCGGAGCACGTGGAAGGTGCCGTCGAGGTTGATCGACATGACCCGGTACCAGCCGTCGTCGAGCTCGCAGAGCACGTCCACGGGCTCGCCCGACTCCTGCGCCGCGAGTATCCGCGCCTTGGCCGCGGGGTCGTCCACGCCAGCAGTGTGGACGACGACGTCCAGCCTGTCGTCTGTCCCGGTGACCGTGGCGACGAGGTCATTGACCGCCTGCGGGTCGGCGACATCGACCACATGAGCGCTGCCGCCCACGGACTCCGCGACCGCGGTCGCGTTGCCTACGTCGATGTCCGCGACGTGCACCCGCGCACAGCCTTCCGCGGCAAGCCGCCTCGCCACCGCGGCACCGATGCCGGAACCACCTCCGGTCACGAGGGCAACCTGCCCGTCGAATCGCGCGACCTGTTGCCCGCTCATACGCTGCTCCTTCGTCTCGTCCGGTCCGTGAGCCGACCTCAAAATCAAACTGAAGTCGGTTAGATAGTAACCCCTATCACACCGATCCCTGGACAACCCAACAGTCACTGAACTAAGTTCAAGTCATGTCGATCGAGACCTCTCCCACGCTGGTCCGCTACTACGCCGCTGTCGACGCGAGCGACTTCGACACCGGCATGGCACTCGTGACACCCGACGTGGAGTTCGCGATCCTGCTGCCCAACCGCGCCGTCCGCGGGATCGGCCGCAAGGAGCTCGTCGCCTACCTGTCGGGCCGTGGCGATGTCGTACGCCGCCACGTACCCCAGCGCTCGTCGGTCGAAGGCAACCTCGAGTTCGTCTACGGCGCCGTCCTCGAGGACGAGACGACCGTGACCGGCCACTTTCTCGCCGCCGCCCGGCTCGGTGATGACGGCCTCATCTCCGCGTACCAGGTCGTCTTCGACCCCGAGCTCGGCCTGCTGCCCGACTGATACCGATCCACGAAGGAGACATCCCGCATGTCACAGACGATGAGTTCCAGCTCGACCCCGCTGCTGCACGACTGGTTCGAGATCATGGACTCGACCACCCCTGAGCGGGTCCTCGACATGATCACCGACGACTTCCAGCTGTCGATCCTCTTCTCCAAGGGCGGCAATCAGGCCGCGGAGTTCCAGGGCGACCGGGCCGGGCTGGTCGCCTACCTGGAGCAGCGTGAGGTCAGCGTGCTCACCCACCATCTGCTGGCAGGCTCGCGAGTGGACGACTCCGAGCTGGCCCTCGGCGAGACCCGTCGCGGCGGCGCCTTCGAGGCGTCGTTCAACGCGAGCGCCCAGCTCGACCCAGCCAGCGGCCGCGTACGGCGGTTGCTGATCTGCCGTACACCTCAGGTGCAGTTCACCGACTGAAGCGGTCGACCCCGTCCTCCTGGTCGACCTCGACTTCGACGCGGTCGACCAGGACGTCGAGGTGGGCGGCCGTCTCGCAGATCGCGATCATCCGGTTGAAGTCGTTGAGATCGGCATACGGCACGTCCCGACGGGTCCACGGAAGCTGCTCGGCGACCTCGGCGGCCGTCATCGACCGCGCACGGGCATCGAGGACGGTGACCACCTGACCGAACCGGTGCTCGTGGTGCGCGAGCAGAGCGCGCACCCGGTCGTGGACACTGTCGGTCGGATGCCCATGGGCGGGGATCAGCCGGGCGTCGGCTCGGTCCAGAAGCAGCGCGAGCGACTCCAGGTAGTGCTTGAGCGGCAGGTCCCACTCACCGAGCTCGAAGCCGATCGACGGCGTGATCGTCGGGAGCACGTGGTCGCCCGAGAAGAGCAGCCCGCGCTCCTCGTCGTGGAAGACCAGATGACCCTTCGTGTGGCCCGGCGTGTGCACGACCTCCACCTGCCACCCGGCGATCCCGAGCGGGCCGGCGTCGAGCCAGCCGTCGGGGTCTGCCCAGTCGGCGACGTCGTACGGCTCGAGCTCGGTCTCCTTCTCGATCATCTTGCCGAGATCATCCGCGCCCGATCGGCGGAGCTCACGCAGCGAGCTGACCGGGACGTTGTTGCCCAGCTCCTGGATCGCGGCGAGACCAGGGCCTTCGAGCCTGCCGAGGTGGATGCGGGGGCCGTACCTCTCCCTCAGCCGTACGGCGAAGGTGTAGTGATCGCGATGGACGTGGGTGACCAGTACGTCACTGATCTCCTGCGGCGAGCGCCCGATCGCCCCCAGCGCCGACTCGAGCTCGTTCAAAGCGGACGGCACCGCCCAGCCGCCGTCGACGAGGAGCAGCCCCTCATCGGTTTCGACTGCGTACACGTTGACGGCACGCAACCCGTCATTGGGCATGCTCAACGGGATCCGATGGATTCCGCCGACGACCTGGTAGCAGCCGGGCTCGCCCCACCAGGCCTCCGAGGCGGGCATCAGCCCACCATCGCCCGTTCCTCGCCCATGACGGCGATCCGGTGGCCACGCATGCGGCCCACGTGCTTGATCGCGGCGGCCCACTCCTCGCTCGCGAGCGCCTGATCGAGGGCTTCCTTGCTGTCGAAGCTCAGGATCGACACACCGTCCCAGCCCTCCGACCGCTCCTCGAGAGCGACCTGGACATCGGTGTGCAGCCACCGGCGCAGGCCGGGAAGCGGGTAGGTCACCTCGGCATGCTCGCCACGCCACCACTCGATGAACTGCTCATGAGACCAGTCCTCGGGACGAGAGGCCATCAAAATGAGGTTGTACATGTCTCTCCTGATCTGAATTCTGTTTGGGTTCTGCGGACAGAGGTCCGCGCGGACCTGGAACGGGATGGGTCAGGGGCCGACGAGCCGCAGGACGGCGTCGGAGATGAAGTCGCGGGTCTCCTCGAGCGTCGTCGGTCCGCCGGTGCGGTACCAACGCCAGACGCTCACCAGGAGGGCAAGCACCGCACGACTGGTCTGCTCGGGGTCGCGGTCGGCGAAGTCGCCCGACTCGATGCCACGCTTGACCAAGCCGGTCCAGTTCTCCTCGACCTTGCGGACGAGCTCGCGAGCATGCTGCCGTTCGGCCTCCTCACGCTCGGACTGCCGCGGGGTCGCCAGCAGGTCCATGTGGCTCTGCAGGATGCGCATCTGCAGCACCTCCTGCGGCGTCACGTCGTACGCCGCGCGGACCGCAGCACGCAGCTGGTCGATCGGCGCGTCCTCGTCGGAGACGACTCGCTCGAAGCGGCTGGCGCTGCGCTCGAGCTCGGTGCTCATGATCGTCAGCAGACAGTGCACCTTCGACTCGAAGTAGTGGTAGAGCGCCGTCTGCCCGATGCCGACCTTGTCGGCCACGGAGGCCCACTTGGTGAGCTCGAACCCGTCGTCACCGAAGCTCTCGACTGCAGCGCTGAGGATCAGCCCACGCTTCGAACGGGGGCTCTCTGTTACGGTCGCCTGACGCACCATGGCGAACCTTTCTGTCCTGGGATTCTCTTCGAGAATAGCCGACTTGAGGTCAATTCAGTGGGCCATTGACCGTACCAGTTCGGCGGCCAACCGAGTCGCATCCTTGCGGGCGAGCTTCCCCACGCGGTTCTGCGGAAGGTCATCGACCACGAAGACGTACTCCGGCCACTGATGCTTCGGCGTGCCCTGTGGCTCCAGGTGCGCGCGTACGGCCCCGAGGTCCAGGGACGGGTTCGGCGTGACGACCAGCGCGGCCGCACGCTCCCCCAGCACCGGGTCCGGGACCGGGACGACGCAGACCTGGATCACATCGGGTACGGATGCCACGGCTGCCTCGACCTCGTTGATGTCGATGTTGCGGCCGCCGCGGATGATGATCTGCTTCTCGCGACCGACGATGTTGATCGTGTCGTCGTCGTTGATGCGAGCGAGATCCCCGGTGAACAAGAACCCGTCCTCCGTCAGCTCCGGCGGCACCGGAGCACCTTCGCGGGCGTAGCCGGTGAAGAGGGAGGGCCCCTTGACCTGGGCACGGCCGACCTCACCACGGGGAAGCGGCACACCCCGATCGTCGACGACACGCACCTCGATGCCGGGGAACGGGCGACCGTCGCGACTGAGGCGTACGTCTGCGGGGTCGGACGGAAGCGGGGTGGTGTGACCGAGGCATTCCGACATCCCGAACACACGAAGGAACTTGGTGCCGAGCAGGTCCTCGGCACGACCAAGTGCGCCGGCATCCATCGGACCACCACCGACGGTCATCGCCGCTAGGGACGAGAGGCCGCCGGCAGCACCGTCGACCATGGCGAACTGGAGCGCCATCGTGGGCACCAGCATCGTCCAGCGCACCTGCTCCTCGCGGATCAGGTCGAGCGCGTCCGCAGGGTTCCACTTCGGCAGGCAGACCATGGTGCCGCCGAGCATGGCGGGCAGGTAGAGGCCGAAGCAGAGGGCCGCGACCGACGAGAGCGGTACGAAGGCACCGACCCGGTCGCCGGCCTTCAGCCCGACGGCGTCGATCGTCGCCCGGCCGGCGAAACGCAGTGCTTCCTCGGACTGGATGACGCACTTCGGCCGGCCGGTCGAGCCTGAGGTCATCGCGACCGCGGCGCCACCGTTCCACCGTTCGGTCCCCCGCGTTGCCCCAGGAACGGCGCGTACGGCCCAGCCGTCGAGATCGGAGGCCGGGTAGTCGAAGCCCTTCCGGGCGACGTCCCAGGTCGCGACACAGCCGTCCGAGGCGACGACCACGTCGGGACGTACGTCCTCGAGCGCCAGGTCGAACTCGTCGGCGGTCGCGTGGCTGCTGAACACGACGACGAAGCCGCCGAGGCGACCGGTGGCCAGCACGGTGGCCAGGGTGCGCCACGAGTTGTCGGCTTGGACGAGGATCGTAGGGGCGCCCTCGACCAGTCCCGCGATGGTCGCGGCGAGCGCCTCTGCTGCGTGCCACACCTCGGCGGTGGTGTGCGCGCCGTCGGCGTCGATCACCGCCACCCGGTCCGGTTCGGTCGCCACCCGGCCAGCGAACTCCTCGGCCAACATCCGCATCAGATCATCTCCTGAAGTGCACTTGAATCATGGTCTGCCACCTGTGGTCCCGAGTCACGTACGCGAGGTCATTGTGGCGGGGATCACGACCGCGCGACCACGGATCTCTCCGGATCGGAGCCGGTCGTACGCTTCGATCGCCTCGGCGAGCGGGAACGTCTCTGTATGGGCGTGCAGCCGTCCGTCACGGGCGAGCTCGACGACAGCCGCCAGATCGGGCTTGGGCCCCCAGAAGGGCGCCGAGACCGACCATCCCTGCGGGAAGCCGAGGTCCTTGCCGACCGGCAGCACACCACCGGCGCCGCCGACGACTCGTACCGAGCCGCCGGCGGCGAGCAGCGAGACGGCGGCAGCCATGGTCGACTCGGCAGCGACGAAGTCGAAGACCGCGTCGAAACGGGTTGTCGGCGTCGCGGCCGTGCGGGCCGCCGCCTCCAGGTCGGGCAGCGTCTCGTGGGCGCCGAGCTCGGAGGCCAGCTCGCGGGCCGCCTGTTTCGGGTCGACCACGACGATCCTGGCCTCCGTCTGCGCGAGCAGCTGGACCGCGAAGTGGCCGAGGCCGCCGGATCCGATGACGAGCACGCGTGACTCCGCGTCGAGCTCGGGCAGGAAAGGCTTGAGAGCGTGGTACGCCGTGAGTGCCGCATCCGTGAGCGGCGCCGCCTGCACGGGGTCGAGGCCGTCCGCCGGCACCAGATATCGGGTCGACGGGACGGCCATGAACTCCGCCAGGCCGCCGTCGTACCCGAGACCGTTGCCGATCGCAGGCGGTCGCTCGAGGCAGTAGTTCTCACGCCCGGCGCGGCACCGGCGGCAGCTGCCGCAGCCCCAGACGCCATGGACGACCACGGCACGGCCGAGCCAGTCCGGGTCGGCGTTGTCACCGACGGCGACGACGGTGCCGGCGACCTCGTGCCCGAGCGTGAACGGGAGCGAGAACGGCAGTCGGCCGGGCGGCGACTCCTCGACGTGCAGGTCGGAGTGGCAGATTCCGGCGGCCGTCACCTCGAGGAGCACCCCGTCGGGGCCGGGCTCGGGGATCGGGATCTCGCGCAGGCTGGCGCGTTCGCCCCAGGCCTCGAAACGTACGGCGAGCATCGTGTCGGTCATTTCGCGGTCCATCCTCCGTCGACGACAAGGACCTGTCCGGTGACGTACGAGGCGGCATCCGAGGCCAGGAAGAGGACGGCTCCGTCGACCTCGCCGTCGCGGCCACCACGGTTGAGCATGGTGCCGCGGCGTACCCAGGTCGCAGACTTGTCGTTGGTGAACAGCCCGTCGGTCATCTCCGTATCGAACCAGCCCGGCACCACCGCGTTGACCCGAACCCCGCGACGGCCCCACTGACCGGCGAGCTCGCGGGTCATCCCGATCACCGCGGCCTTGGACGCGGCGTACCCGGCTCCACCGATGGGCGCCGTGGAGCCGAGGCCGACGACGGAAGAGATGTTGATGATCGACAAGGGGTGCTCGGAAGGCAGCGACCTGACGACCTCTGCGGAGAGGGCGAAGCCTGCGACGACGTTGAGCTGCAGCAGACTCTCGAACTCCGGAACCGTCTCCGCCAACGCGTCGGGGCCACCGGCTCGGCCGGCGTTGTTGACCAGGAGGTCGATCGGCCCGTGGGCGGACGCGGTGGCGACGAGGGCACGGCGGTCCTCGTCATCGGTGACGTCGCAACGGACCGGAACGACGTTCGACACCTCGGCCGCGAGCTTCTCGAGGCGGTCGACCCGGCGCGCGGCCGCGAACACCGTGGCCCCGGCGGCCGCGAGTGCCCGGGCGAAGCCCTCCCCCAGCCCGGACGACGCGCCGCTCACGATGGCGACGCGACCGCTCAGGTCAAAGGCGTGTGGCAGGTCCATGGTGTCCTTCCAGGGGCGAGATCGGATGAGGCATCGGGTCAGTAGACAGCGGTACGCCCGCCGTCGACGGCGATGAGGGCGCCGGTGGTGTAGCCCGAGCGGTCGCCGGCGAGATGGACGACCATGCTCGCGACCTCGTCGGGCTTGCCGAGCCGACCGGCCGGCAGGTTGCGGATGACGAGGTCGATGAACTCCTCGTCCCAGCCGGCAGCCATGTCGGTCTCGAACGCGCCGGGCAGCACGCAGTTGACCCGCACCTGCGGGGCGTACTCCTGGGCGAAGGCCTGGGTGAGCGCGTTGAGCCCGTTCTTGGCGGCCGCGTACATCGCCTCAGCCGGGCTCGGACGTACGGCACCGATGCTCGAGATGTTGATGATCGAGCCCGCCCCGCGCTCGCGCATATGGGCGCCGGCGACTGCCATCAGCCGGAACGGACCCTTGAGATTGATCTCCATCGTCTTCTCGAGGAGCGCCTCGGTGACCTCGAGCAGCGACGGCGCGAGCGGGGCGATCCCGGCGTTGTTGACCAGAATGTCGAGCTGCCCGAAGCGCTCGACGACCGTCGCGACGGCCGGCTCGATCTCGTCCCAGTGGCCGACGTGCAGCGGCAGGGCGAGCGTCTCGACGCCGTACGTCGCGGCGATCTTCTCGGCGACCTCGCGGCAGGCGTCCTCCTTGCGGCTCGACACGACGATCGCGGCGCCCTCGGCCGCGAGCGCCTGCGCGATCGCGAGGCCGAGGCCACGGGTGGCACCGGTGACCAGGGCGACCTTGCCGGCGAGCTCCCCGCTCATGCACCGACCTCGTGCTTCTTCAGCTCCAGGCGGGCCATGGTGCGCAGGTGCACCTCGTTGGGGCCGTCAGCGATCTGGAGGGCACGGGTGATCGCGAATAGGCGACCGAGGATGGTGTCGTCGCTGACCCCGGCAGCGCCATGGACCTGTACGGCACGGTCGACGACGCGGTGCGCGGTCTCCATCGCGGCCACCTTGATCGCAGCCACGTCGGAGCGGGCGGACTTGTTGCCCTGGGTGTCCATCAGCCAGGCGGCGCGGAAGGTGAGCAGCCGGATCTGGTCGATCTCCATCCGGCTTCGCGCGATCCACTCGCGTACGACCCCACGCTCGGCCAGCGGCTCCTTGAAGGCGACCCGGGAGACTGCCCGCCGGCACATCAGGTCGAGCGCCCGCTCGGCGAACCCGATGGCCCGCATCGCGTAGTGCATCCGGCCCGGACCGAGTCGACCCTGGGCGATCTTGAAGCCGTCGCCCTCCTCGCCGAGCATGTTGGCTGCCGGCACACGTACGTCGGTGAACTGCACGTCGCCGTGGCCGAGGCGATCGCGGTAGCCGAACATCGGCAGGTCGCGCAGCACCTCGATGCCGGGGGCGTCTGCCGGCACCAGGATCATGCTCTGCTGGCGGTACGTCGGGCCGTCCGGATCCGATTTGCCCATGAAGATCACGAGCTTGCAGTCCGGATCGAGGATGCCGGAGGTGTACCACTTGCGGCCGTTGAGGACGTACTCGTCCCCGTCCCGGGTGATCGTCGAGGTGATGTTGGTGGCGTCCGAGCTGGCCACCTCGGGCTCCGTCATCGCGAAGGCGGACCGGATCTCACAGGCGAGCAGCGGGTCGAGCCACTGCCGCTGCTGCTCCGGGGTGGCGTACATCGCCAGGATCTCCATGTTGCCGGTATCCGGGGCGGAGCAGTTGATCGCCTCGTTGCCGATGATGGAGCGGCCGACGATCTCGGCGAGGGGGGCGTACTCCAGGTTGGTGAGCCCGGCACCACGGTCGCCGTGGGTCATGAAGAGGTTCCATAGCCCGCGGTCGCGAGCGATCTTCTGCAGGTCGCGCATGATCTGCGGCTGCTCGTGGGGGTTGTCGTTCTCGGCGATCTGCGCGTCGTAGACCGACTCGGCCGCGTAGACGTGCTCGCTCATGAACCGTTCGAGCTCGGCCTTGAGCTCCTCGGTCCGCGGCGACAGTGCGAAGTCCATGGTCATCCCTCCTGGTGGGGCTCAGCCGAGCCGCTCGAGTCCGCTGCTGATGAGCCGGACGATGGTGTCGGGCAGGCGCTCCTGGTCCGGGTCGTGATGCCTGCCCTCGCGGTGCCGCCGCAGGTTGTGGCCCATGATCGCGGCCATCTTGAAGCGGCCCAGCGCGTTGAACCAGTCCATCGCCTCGGGGGCGCGGCCGCCTGCTGCGTACGCCCCGAGGAGTGCCCCCTCGCTTGGCAGGCCCGGAACCTCGCGGCCGACCCCGGGGAAGTTCGAGCCGTCGGCGAAGACGAGGAACCAGCCGAGCTCGACGCGGGGGTCGCCGATGCTCCAGATCTCCCAGTCGATGATCGCGGCGGGCTCGTTGCCGGTGCAGATGATGTTGCCGAGCCGGTAGTCACCGTGCACGAGCGTGACGTCGAGGGCATCCGGTACGCGGCGGGCGAGCCGCTCCTCGAGGTCGACGGCACCCGGGACGAGCTCGGCGGGGACCGCGCCCATCGTCTTGGACCATCGGGCGAGCTCTTCCTGCGGGGTCAGCGGATCCCCGCCGGCCGGCAGGCTCGCGACCGGGACCCGGTGGAGCCGCGGCAGGATCTCCGCGGCCCGCAGCATCCGGGCGGCGGCGACCTCGGGGTCGATCGCCGGATCGTCGAGGGTCGGCTCGATCGACTCGCCGTGGATGAAGTCGACGGCGAACCAGGCCGGTTCTGTCTCGTCGACGGCGCGCACCGGCGGCACCGGTACGTCGGTCCCGGCCAGGGCGCTCATGATCCGTGCCTGTTTGAGCATGTCGTGGCGGCCGACGGACCGCTGACCGCGAGGGACCGCCTTGACCACGAGGGCGCGGCCCTCCCCCACCGGAAGCCGGTAGGTCAGGCCGGAGTGGCCACCGGGGAGGACGGCGAGCTCGCCGATCCCGGCCGGCCCGCTCAGGTCCGTCCGATCCCGAAGGACGTCAGCGATGCGTGGGCCGAGCTCGAGCTCGTACGGCTGCTCGGTCATGGGCGCGGCTCCCGGGGTAGGCCGAGCACACGCTCGGCGATGATGTTGTGCTGGATCTCGTCGGTGCCGCCCGCGATCCGGTAGCCCGGAGCGCCCAGGACGTGCTCGGTCCACGCCCACGTACCCCACCGCTCGGAGTTCGCGCTGAGCTCGGCACCGAGCAGGGCACGTACGACCTCCGAGGTGCGCGCCATGGTGTCGGTGGCGAGGAGCTTGCCGACCGACGCCTCGGGGCCCGGGTCCTGACCGGAGACCACTGCCGCGGCGACGCGCATCCCGGTGACCCGTTGCACGTAGCTGCGGGTGATCAGGTCGGCGACCTGGTCTCGCTCGAGTGCGTCGAGCGGACGGCCGAGGTTGCGGGCGAGCTCGACGGCCTGGTCGGCGTTCTCCAGACCGAGGGATCCGGAGTCGAGCCGCTCGGAGGCGAGCACGGTGAGGGCGACCTTCCAGCCCTGGCCTTCGGGGCCGAGCCGCAGTGCGTCGTCGAGGACGACCCCGTCGAGATAGACCTCGTTGAACGAGGTCCCGCCCGTCATCTGGCGGATCGGACGTACGGTCACACCCTCGGCATCCATCGGCACGAGGAAGACGGTGAGACCGGCGTGCTTGGCAGCCGTGGCATCGGTTCGGGTGACCGCGACCCCGTAGTCGGCGACCCGGGCACCCGACGTCCAGACCTTGTGCCCGTCGAGCAGCCAACGGCCGTCGTCCAGGCGGGTCGCCTTGGTGCGTACCGCCGCGAGATCGGAGCCCGCCTCGGTCTCGGAGAAGAGCTGACAGGCGATCACATTCGTACGCAGCATGGCGCGTACGTAGGTCGCCCGCTGCTCCTCGGTCCCCCACTGCGCGATGGTCGGCGCGATGAGCTGCTGGGTGACCGGGAACATCTCGGTGCGCCGAGGTACGTCGAACTCACCCTCGAGACGCCGGAAGGCGAGCAGGTACGCGACCGGGAGGTCACGGCCTCCGTACTCCGGCGACCAGGTGATCGCACCGAACCCGGCGTCGAACTTGGCCTGCTCGTACGCCCGGATGCGATCGGTCTCGGCACGCTCCTGCTCGGCGGTCCAGTTCTCGAAGATCGCGACGGAGTCCGAGCCTTCGCCCCAG
Source organism: Nocardioides sp. NPDC023903 (assembly GCF_040639295.1). Lineage (NCBI taxonomy): Bacteria > Bacillati > Actinomycetota > Actinomycetes > Propionibacteriales > Nocardioidaceae > Nocardioides > Nocardioides sp. NPDC023903. The sequence continues at coordinate 95,736 of NZ_JBEZZS010000004.1, forward strand.
GCGCGGGTGGTGCGTACGTCGGCCACAGAGGCCAGCCAGGAGCGGCCCTCGGCCAGGAACTCCTCCAGTCCGATCATGCTCACACCCCCAGGACGGTGCACGCGCTGATGCCGGGCGCGCCGTAGACGTGGGTGAAGCCGAGCTTCGGGCTGCCGGGGACCTGCCGGTCGCCGGCCTCGCCGCGCAGCTGGGTGACGATCTCGTGCACCTGACGAAGACCGGAGGCACCGATCGGCTCCCCGTTGGCGATGCAGCCACCATCGGTGTTGATCGGCAGCTGACCTCCGATCTCGGTGGCGCCCGAGGCGATCAGGTCCTCCTGCTCACCGTCCTTGCAGAAGCCGCACTCGGCCAGGTGCATCACCTCGGCCCCGCTCTCGGTGTCCTGGACCTGCGCGACGTCGATCTGGTCGGGGGTGACTCCCGCCATGGCGAACGCTTCCGCGGCCGCATCCGCGCTGACGCTCGAGGGACGACCGTGCCCCTGGACGGCCGGGCTGAAGACCTCGAAGGAGCCGAACTGCCGGGTGCGCGCAGCCACCGACAGCAGTTGTACGGGACGAACACCCGCCTTCCTTGCGGCCGACTCACTGGCGACGATGATCGCCGCACCGCCCTCGCCTGGCGAGCAGAACATGAGCCGGGTCAGCGGGTCGTTGACCATGTCGGCGGAGAGGATCTCCTCCTCGCTGATCGGGTCGCGACGCCAGGCGTTCGGGTTGAGCGAGCCGTTGCGATACGCCTTGGCTGCGACGCGGCCGAGCGTGGCGTCGGTGATCCCGTACTCGCGCATGTAACGGGCGATCTTGATACCGAAGAACTGCGTGGTGACCATCAGCCCGGCCTCGCCGTAGCCGGGGTCGAGACCCCAGTCCTCCGGGCGCGGGTCGAAGGCGCCCCGCGGGTGCTTGTCGAAGCCGACCGCGAGAGCCACCTCGGCCTGTCCCGAGCGGATGGCGTTGACGGCGGAGACCAGGGCGCTGCCACCGGTGGCGCAGCCGTTCTTGACGTTGGTGAACGGAATCCCGGTGAGGCCGAGGTCGGCAACGAGGGTGTCGGCGAGGCCGGCACCGTCGCTGCCACCGAAGGCGACCTGGATGTCCGACCACTCGAGCTGGGCGTCGGCGAGCGCGGCATGGATCGCCGTCACTGCCATCTCCCGGCCCGTCACCCCGTTCTGGCGACCGAACTTCGAGAGTCCGGCTCCGATGATGGAAACGTTCGACATCAGCTCTCCTCCGTCGCCGCGCCACCACCGGTCGCGGCGAACCGCGGGACCGGAGTGGTGGCGACCAGCTCGACCTGCGCCTGCTCCTCGAGGTCGGCGAAGTCGGAGCAGTCCAGGACCGCCTCGACCTTCACTCCTTCGGGCAGCTCGACGTACCCGACCGCGAAGGGCCGGAAGCCGTCTGCCGGAGGAACGTACGGCGGCGACTTCGGCGCAAACCGCTGGATGGTGAAACCCCACACCGTGCCACGCCGTCCGAGGTTCACCGGCTCCATCGCCACCGCACCACAGCGTTGGCAGCCCCGCGCCACGGGAAAGGCCACGTTGCCGCAATCGGCACATCGGCTCCCCTCGAGCGCAGGGGTCTGCACGTCCGTCACTTCGCTCTCCTCACCAGGGATGACTCGTCGGTCGGGTCAGCTGCGGATCAGCGGCCGACCCACTTGGGCTCACGCTTGCCAAGGAATGCCTCGACACCCTCCTTGGCGTCCTCCGACTGGAGGGCGTTGCCGACAGCGAGGTGCTCCATGACCATGAGCGAGCGAACGTCCGCGTCGAGACCCTGGTTGATGGCCATCTTGGTCAGCCGCATCGCGAACGGGCTCTTGTCGATGATCGGCGCGACGAAGTCCTCGACGAGCTGATCGAGCTGCTCGGCCGGGGCCGAGTCGTTGATCAGGTCGAAGTCCTTGGCCTCCTGGCCGGAGAGGAGCTTGCCGGTGAGCATGAGCTCCTTGGTCTTGCGCAGCCCGATCATGCGGGGCAGGCGATAGATCGGGCCGGCGCCGCCGAAGAGGGCGCGACGGATGTGGAAGTCGCCGATCTTGGCGTCGTCCGAGGAGACCGCGAAGTCACAGGAGATCATCAACTCGAAACCGCCGGCGGTGACATACCCCTCGAGGACGGCAACGGACGGCGTGTTCATCTGGTAGAGCCGGTCGCAGACCTGGGCCGAGAGCACGGCGACCTCCATGGCCATCGTGTTGCCCACGTAGTTCTCGAGGAGCTCGTCGAGGTCGAAGCCGGAGCAGAAGGTGTTGCCGCGGCCGCGGAGCACCAGCACCTTCAGGTCGGGGTCCTCGTCGACCTCCTTGATGATCTCGTCGAGGCGGTGGAGCAGCTCGACAGTGACCGCGTTCTTCTTGTGCGGGCGGTTGAGCCAGACGCGGGCGACGCCGCCGTCCTTCTCGAGAACGACGTGGTCGGTGTTGACAACCATGGCCGGTGCCTTTCGGTCGGTGGCAATATGAAGTGGATTCACTTCAGTATGGGACGTCCGTCACTCTCCGTCAATCATTGAACTGAAGTTAGTTTGGTTGATACGGTCGCGAAGACACCACGAACCCGGGCGCGCTGCCGGGCAGGACGAAAGGCACTCATGGACCTCTCCCCCGACCTCCTGGTCATTGGCGGCGGCATGGCCGGACTCACCGCCGCCGCTCGCGCATCGCGCGACGGACAGCGCGTCACGGTCGTCGAGATCTCTTCCGACGTGGGCGGCTCCGGCCGGTTCGCCGGCTACATCTGGACCGCACCGTCGGATGCGGTCATGGACGAGCAGAATCCCGACGGCGACGAGGCCCTCAAGCGTGCTCTTGTCGAGCGGTTCGACGCGGCGGTGGACTGGATCCGCAGCACCGGGGTCGAAGCCGGCCCGTCCCAGCGGATCCTCTCCTTCGGTCAGGGGCACGGCTTCGACACCAACCAGTACGTCGACACCTGCCGTCGCATCGTGACCGAATCAGGCGGTCAGGTGCTCCTCTCGACCACGACCGAGGAGCTCCTCGTCGACGATGGCACTGTCGCCGGCGCGCGCCTCCGGCTGCCCACGGACGAGGTGGTGGAGGTCCGGGCACGCAACACGGTCCTCGCCACCGGTGGCTTCCAGGCCGACCCCGCGATGCGGGAGGAGCTGGTCGGCGCGGGCGCTGGCGCACTGCCCCTGCGGTCCAACCCGAACAGCAAGGGGGACGGACTGCGCCTGGCGACGGCAGTGGGGGCCGCGACGGGTCTCGAGCGCGCCGGGTTCTATGGCCATCTGGTGCCCAGCGGCGTACTTTTCAAGGACTCCGGCGACTTCGTCGACCTCTCGCTCTACTACAGCGAGCATGCACTGCTCTTCAACCTCGACAACGAGCGGTTCGTCGACGAGACGCTCGGTGACCACCTCACAACGGTCGCGCTGAGCGAGCAACCGGAAGCCCGCGGGCTGCTCATCGCCGATGCGCGGGTCCGTCGCGACTGGATGGTGCCGGCGTACGTCGAGGGGGCGGTGAGCGTCGACAAGTTCGCCCTCGCCTCGAAGCGCGGCGGACGTACAGGCCTGGCAGAGTCGCTCGAGGAGCTCGAGTACCTGCCGGAGGAGTGGGGGTACGACGGGGCTGCCATCCGCTCGGCGATCGAGCGTTTCAACACCGAGGTCGCCACGGGGACCACACCGGCCAGGAAGCTCGACGCCACGCCGCTCGACGAGCCGCCGTACTACGTCGTCGAGACCACTCCCGCGATCACATTCCCGTTCGCCGGGTTGCTGATCGACGACCGCTCGCGCGTCATGGCTGTCGACGGCGCGCCGATCCCTGGCCTCCTGGCGGCCGGAGCCGACACGGGCGGCCTGTGGAACCGGGCGTACGCCGGCGGTCTTGCCGCGGCGATCGTGTTCGGGCTGACCGCGGCGCGTACGCATCTCGAGACCAGCTGACCTCTTGAGCCGATCGGGGGCGTGCGGGCACCCGCCAGCACGCCCCCGGCCTCAGATCCCGGCAAGGTCGGCGATGCGGTTGCGATGCTCCCTGGCAGTGCCGAAGATGCCCTCGTCACCCAGGGCCCGCCGTACGTAGAAGTGGGCCGGATGCTCCCAGGTGAACCCGATGCCGCCGTGCAGTTGCACAGCCTCGTGCACCGTACGGATCACCGCATCGGTGGCCACGGCCCCGGCAACCTCGGCAGCAAGAGCCGCATCCGGGGCCTCGTCGTAGAGCGCTGCCGCGTAGACGACGGCGGAGCGCGCACGCTGCAGATCGGTGAGTACGTCGGCGAGGCGATGCTTGATCGCCTGGAAGGAACCGATCGGCCGGCCGAACTGCTCGCGCTGACCGACGTACTCGACCATGGCATCGAGCTGATGACGGACGATGCCGACATGCTCGGCCGCGACAGCAACGGTGGCCGCCCGACGTACGTGCGCCAGGACCTGCTCGGCCCGCTCCGGACCGACGACGTCGATGACCTCTGCGCCGCTGAGCACGACGTCGGCCTGACGACGGGTCGTGTCGAGGACCTCGAGCCGGCGGGTCTCGACGCCGGGGTCGGTCCGGCGTACGACGAAGACTCCGTCCTCACCACCGAACACGACGAGGTCGCTGTCGGCACCGGCGACCACTCGGGCGAGAGTGCCGGTGGCCCTGCCGTCGGTCACCTGGACCGATCCGGCGAGCGCGACTGTGCCGACGAGGTCACCCGCCGCGACGGCGGCCAGCAGCTCACGGGCAGCCGCCGTGTCGTCCGCGAGCGAGAACGTCAGCGCGGTCAGCACCGACGACTCGAGGACAGGCTCGGGAAGCAGAGCCGCGCCCGTCTCCTCCAGCACGACAACGACGTCGCGCAGGCCGAAGCCGGCTCCCCCGCGCTCCTCGGGGACGATCATCGAGCCGATGTCGACCTCCTTGTTCAGTCTCAGCCACAGGTCGTCGGACCAACCTCGCGCGGAGTCGGCGGCGTGACGTACGGCCTGGTGGTCGGCGTCGCGTTCGAGCAGACGGCGAACCACGTCGCGCAGCTCCTCGTGCTCTGCGAGCGGCGCAACGATGGACGGGGCGGCTTCTGGCCAGACGGCCAGGCTCTGGGTCATGGGCTTCTCCTGGGACCGGGTATCCGCTATCGTCATTACACTACTTGAATTCACTTCAATTACAAGGGCGCACGGCCCACACGAGCGACTGGAGGCGTGATGACCGAGATCGCAACGGCCTCGGCGGCCGAGCTGGCGGGACTGGAACGACTCGCGCCGGCACTGGTCGAGGAGACCGGCAAGACCGGGTGGAGCGAGGTCGGAGCCGAGCTGATCAGCGGCGGCAAGTCGAATCTGACCTTCCTGCTCTCCTCCCCCGCCGGCGAGCTCGTGCTTCGCCGCCCACCGACCGGCGAGCTGCTGCCGAGCGCTCACGACATGCTCCGCGAGGCCCGCGTGCAGTCGGCGCTGGCGGCCTCGCCCGTACCGGTGCCGCGGATCGTGAAGGCCGACGCCGGCGAGCTGATCGGGATCCGCTGCTACGTGATGGAGCGCATCCCCGGTCACATCATCCGCGAGGCCCTCCCCGCCGGGTACGCAGGGACCGCCGACGAGCGGCAGCGGCTCGGATTCGCCTTCATCGACACCCTCGCCGCGCTCCACTCCGTCGACCCGGACCAGGTCGGCCTGGCCGGCTACGGCCGCCCGGTCGGCTACGCCGAGCGACAGGTACGCCGCTGGACCAGGCAGTGGGAGAGCTCGCGCACCCACGACGTACCCGAGGTCGACGAGCTCGCCGACCGTCTCTCCGGCCACGTACCCGCACAGCAGGCCACCTCGATCGTCCACGGCGACTACCGCATCGACAACTGCGTCTTCGACCTCGACGACCCGGGGAAGGTCAACGCGGTCCTCGACTGGGAGCTGTCCACGCTCGGCGACCCGCTCACCGACCTCGGCTATGCGTTGATGTTCTGGCGCCACCCGGGCGAACCGCCGATCTCCTCGCTGACGCCGACTGTCACCGACCAGCCCGGTTTCCCGACCCGCTCGCAGCTGCTGGAGCGCTACGCCCATGCGACCGGGCTGACATTGGACGACCTGGACTTCCACATCGCGCTGGCCCACTTCAAGTTCGCCGTCATCGCCCAGGGCGTCGCCAACAGATCCCGCGAGGGAGCGATGGGCGGCCAGGACTTCGGCAACCTCGACCACGAGATCCTCGCGCTCGCCCGCGCCGGCCTCGACCTGATCTGATCCGATCCCAAGGAGCACCGAGATGGACTTCGCACCGTCGGCCAAGGCCCAGGAGGCCTGCGAGAACATGTGGGACTTCATGCGTACGCATGTCTTCCCTGCCGAGCCGGTCTGGCACGCACACCTGCGTGAGCACGGCGAGCACACGCATCCGCCGGTCATGGAGGACCTGAAGCACGAGGCGCGCAGTCGTGGACTGTGGAACCTGTTCCTCCCCCAGCACTCCGGCCTGACCAACGCCGACTACGCGTCGGTCGCGGAGATCTCCGGCTGGTCGCCCGTGATCGCGCCCGAGGCGATCAACTGCCAGGCGCCGGACACCGGCAACATGGAGACCCTCGAGCTGTTCGCCACTGACGAGCAGCGCAAGCAGTGGCTCGAACCGCTCCTGGCCGGCGAGATCCGGTCGGCCTTCGCGATGACCGAGCCGGAGGTCGCCTCCTCCGACGCCACCAACATCACCACCCTCATCACCCGCGACGGCGACGACTACGTCATCAACGGCCGCAAGTGGTTCATCACCGGCGTCGCCGACGAGCGCTGTCAGATCTTCATCGTCATGGGCAAGACGGATCCCGACGCCGAGACCCACCGGCAGCAGTCGATGGTGCTGGTGCCCCGAGACGCCCCGGGCCTCGAGATCGAACGGCACCTGCCGATCTTCGGCTACCAGGACCAGCACGGACACTCGGAGATCGTCTTCCGTGACGTACGCGTCCCGGCCGGCAACCTCCTCGCCGACGAGGGCGACGGGTTCCTCATCTCCCAGGCGCGCCTCGGGCCGGGGCGGATCCATCACGCGATGCGGGCGATCGGCATGGCCGAGCGCGCGCTCGCTCTCATGGTCGAACGTGCACGGAGCCGGGTCGCGTTCGGACAGCCGCTGTCCGACTATGCCAACGTGCAGGACCACATCGCGCAGTCACGTATCGAGATCGATCAGGCCCGACTCCATGTCCTCGACGCGGCCTGGAAGATCGACACGTACGGCGCCAAGTTCGCCCGTAGCGAGGTCAGCGCGATCAAGGTGTCGGCGCCGGCGATGGCGACCGCGGTCATCGACCGCGCGATCGAGGTGTTCGGCGGTGCCGGCGTGTCCGACGACACCCCGCTGGCGTACTTCTACGCCTGGGCGCGCGTCCTGCGCATCGTCGACGGCCCCGACGCCGTTCATCGCCGGACGGTGGCGCGGTTGGAGATGCGCAAGACCCCGCCGTACGTCGGCTGATCCCGCCTCCTGCCGGGGAGCCTCCTACGGCATGAAGCTGCTCCCCGGCGGTCGGCTCGGGTCAGAGCTTGCCGCCGCCGTCGACGTACAGCGTCTGACCGGTGATGTAGGACCCCTCGTCGCTCGCCAGGAAGGCCGCGGTGGCAGCGATGTCCTCCGGCATACCGACCCGCTTGACCGGGTTGGCCTCCGCGTTGAGCCGGCGGAACTCGTCCGGCGCAAGACCCAGACGCGCCGCGGTCTGGTCGGTCATCTCAGTGGCGATGAACCCAGGAGCGATGGCGTTGACATTGACGCCGTACGGACCGAGCTCGATCGCCAGTGTGCGCGTGAAGCCCTGGATGCCCATCTTGGCGGCCGAGTAGTTGGCCTGGCCGCGGTTGCCGAGCGCGGAGGTCGAGGAGACGTTGACGATCTTGCCGTAGCGCTGCTTCACGAAGTGCTTCTGCGCTGCCTGCGACATCAGGAACGCGCCCTTGAGGTGCACGTTGACGACCTGGTCCCAGTCTGCCTCCGACATCTTGAAGAGCAGGTTGTCGCGGGTGATGCCTGCGTTGTTCATCAGCACATGCAGCCCACCGAGCTCGGCGACCACGCGTCCGATCGCTTCGTCGACGCTCGTCGACGCAGACACGTCGGCCCCGATGCCCAGGTGACCGCCGCCAGGAAGCTTTGCGGCCGCCTCCTTGGCAGCCGTGTCGTCGAGGTCGAGCACCGCGATCTGACCGCCCTCCTCCGCGAAACGCTGGGCGCAGGCGTACCCGATGCCGCGCGCGGCCCCGGTCACAACGACGACGCGACCCTTGAATCGACCCATCTCTTGACTCCGTTCACTCGGTGGATGTTCATCACGACTGACTTTCCATGCCGTACGATACCTGAACCGAATTCAATCCAGGAGGAATCATGACGTTGACCCTCGACGGGATCGATGGCGTTCGCGCCGCCGCCGGCACCGACCTCGGCCCCGGGCCCTGGTTCGAGATCGACCAGGCCCGCATCACGTCCTTCGCCGACGTGACCGAGGACTGGCAGTGGATCCACGTCGACACCGAACGGGCCGCCGGCAGCGACCTCGGCAGCACGATCGCTCACGGCTACCTGACCCTGTCGCTGGTCCCCCGCCTGAGCAACGACTTGTTCAGGTTCGCCAACATCAGCCGCGCCCTCAACTACGGGCTCGACAAGGTCCGGTTCCTCTCGCCTGTACGCCCCGGCGATCGCGTACGAGCCCGCGCGACGATGGTCTCGGCCGACGACTCCGGCCCCGGCGTCCTCGCCCGGGTGCGCTACACGATCGAGATCGAGGACCAGGAGCGGCCGGCATGCGTCGTCGAGGCGCTGATGCTGGTTCTCCCTACGGCGGACTGAGGCCGACCCTGCACGTCGCCTCATGCAACCCAAGATGACAATCGGCCCGCCACCTTTTCGCAGGTGGCGGGCCGATTATGCGGTCGGCACAGGTTACAGATACTGACCTGTGTTGGAGACCTGCTCGATGGAACGGCCGGGCTCGGTGCCCTGCTTTCCGGTGATGAGCGTACGGATGAAGACGATCCGCTCGCCCTTCTTGCCGGAGATGCGGGCCCAGTCGTCGGGGTTGGTGGTGTTGGGGAGGTCCTCGTTCTCCTTGAACTCGTCCACGCAGGCCTGGAGCAGGTGCTGCACCCGCAGGCCCTTCTGGCCGGAGTCCTCGCCGGAGTCCAGGAACGACTTGATGGCCATCTTCTTGGCCCGGTCGACGATGTTCTGGATCATCGCGCCGGAGTTGAAGTCCTTGAAGTAGAGGATCTCCTTGTCACCGTTGGCGTAGGTGACCTCCAGGAAGCGGTTCTCCTCGGACTCCGTGTACATCCGCTCGACGACGGTGCGGATCAGCTCGTCGACGGTGGCCTGCTTGTCGCCGTGGAACTCGCCCACGTCGGTCGGGTGCAGCGGCAGGTCGGGGACCAGGTACTTCGAGAAGATGTCGCGAGCACCCTCGGCATCGGGGCGCTCGATCTTGATCTTCACGTCCAGACGGCCCGGGCGCAGGATCGCCGGGTCGATCATGTCCTCACGGTTGGAGGCACCGATGACCAGCACGTTCTCCAGAGCCTCGACACCGTCGATCTCGGAGAGGAGCTGCGGGACGATGGTGTTCTCCACGTCGGAGGAGACACCGGTGCCACGCGTACGGAACAGCGAGTCCATCTCGTCGAAGAAGACGATCACCGGGGTGCCGGCCGCGGCCTTCTCACGAGCCCGCTGGAAGACCAGGCGGATGTGGCGCTCGGTCTCACCGACGTACTTGTTGAGGAGCTCGGGGCCCTTGATGTTGAGGAAGTAGGACTTGCCGTCCGCTCCCGTCTTCGCGGCGACCTTCTTCGCGAGGCTGTTGGCGACAGCCTTCGCGATCAGGGTCTTGCCACAGCCCGGAGGACCGTAGAGCAGCACGCCCTTGGGCGGCTTGAGCTGGTGCTCGATGAAGAGGTCGGGGTAGAGGTACGGCAGCTCGACCGCGTCCTGGATCTGCTCGATCTGGCCGGCGAGGCCACCGATCGACTCGTAGGAGATGTCGGGCACCTCCTCCAGGACGAGCTCCTCGACCTCGGACTTCGGCACCTTCTCGTAGACATAGCCCGATCGTGGTTCGAGCAGCAACGAGTCACCCGCGCGGATGGCGTCCTGCAGGAGCGGCTCGGCGAGACGTACGACCCGTTCCTCGTCGGCGTTGGCGATCACCAGGGCGCGCTCACCGTCGGCGAGCAGCTCCTTGAACATCACCACCTCGCCGACCTTCTCGAACTCCATCGCGGCCACGACGTTCAGCGCCTCGTTGAGCATGACCTCCTGGCCATAGCGCAGCTCGTCGAGGTCGACGTTGGGCGATGCCGTCACCCGGAGCTTGCGCCCACCGGTGAAGACATCTATCGAGTCGTCCTCGTTGCGCTCGATGAAGGTGCCGAAGCCTGCTGGCGGCTGTGCCAGCCGGTCGACCTCCTCCTTGAGCTTGATGATCTGGTCTCGGGCATCCCGAAGCGTCACGGTGAGTCGCTCGTTCTGCGACGTCACGGCGGCCAGGGAGCGCTGCGCGTCAGCGAGCCGCGCCTCCAGGCCACGTGAAGATCCGGGCATCTCGGTCAGTCTGTGCCGCAGGTCGGTCACCTCAGCTTCGAGGAAACGGACATGACTCTCGAGCTCCTCGGGGCTGCGCCCCTCGGAACGGAATCCATCGGATGTCGACATCAGCACACCTCCTCTACTCCCTCGACCCTACAAGGGTGAGGGGCAGGAGCGGAGAAGGATTTACCGGTGTTGGACACTATTCGTCGACAACGGCCAAGTTCGTGTCAACCCGTGGCACACCAGAAAGATGTGCACCGTTGCAGAGCGGACTCAGTCCACCTCGGTGCCATCCTCGGGCAGAGCGTCGGGCAGGACCTCCACGACGGGCTCGGGAGCCGGCATGTCGGCCGGGCGCGGACCGGTGTAGTCGGATCCGTACGCACCGGGGGCAGGTCGGCGCGTCTTCCGCGGCGCGCGCTCGCCCGGCGCCAGCTTTCGCGCGGTCACCAGGAAGGCGGTGTGGCCGATCATCTTGTGACCAGGCCGGACCGCGAGGCCCTCGACGTGCCAGTCGCGAACGAGCGACTCCCACGCCTGCGGCTCGGTGAACCCACCGTGGGCGCGGACCGTCTCGACGAAGCGGGACAGCTGGGTGGTGGTCGCGACGTAGGCGCAGACCATGCCGCCCGGGTAGAGCGCCTCGGCGGCGGCGTCGACGCACTCCCACGGGGCGAGCATGTCGAGGATCAGCCGGTCGCAGCGGATCTGCTGGCGCGGCAGCTCTTCCTGGAGGTCTCCCAGGTTGAGCGACCAGCTCGGGTGGGTCTCCCCCGCCGGCGTACCGAAGAACTGGTCGACATTCTTGCGGGCGACCTCGGCGAACTCCTCGCGGCGCTCGAAGGAGGTGACCTTGCCGAACGGGCCCACCGCGCGCAGGAGCGAGCAGGTGAGGGCGCCGGAGCCGACTCCGGCCTCCACGACGGAGGCACCCGGGAAGATGTCGGCCATGGCGACGATCTGGGCGGCGTCCTTGGGGTAGACCACGGCGGCGCCGCGTGGCATGGAGACGACGAACTCCGACAGGAGCGGACGGAAGACCAGGTATTCACCGCCCGTCGAGGCGGTGACGGTGAAGCCCTCCTCGCGGCCGATCAGCTCGTCGTGGTCGATGTGGCCCTTGTTGGAGAAGAAGCGCTTGCCGGCGACGAGCTCGAAGTTGTGACGGCGACCCTTGGTGTCGGTCAGCCGCACCCATTCGCCCTCGCGAAGCGGCCCGCGGTGTACGCCCGCTCGGGCCTCGGCCGGAATGTCTGGAATATCAGCGCTTGACACCCGCCGAGGCTACCCGTTTTCCTGGCCAACCCGGCAAACCGCGGCTCGGTCCGGCTCAGGCTCCCGCGCGGAAAGCCGCGTCGACGTCGGAGGTGACCAGTACGCCGTAGATCGAGCCGTCGGGCTCGACCAGGAGGTATTCGGGTGCCGGGGTCTTCGAGATCGCCTGGATCAGGGACTCGCCGTCGATGTCCGCGGGAAGGGTGAGGCCGTCCTCGAGCTGACGGGTGACCGTCGAGGTGGCCATCCAGGGACGACGGTCCTCCGGGGTCGCCAGCAACGCGCCCTCGTGGACGAGACCGATCGGCTCGCCGCCGGTGCTCACGGTGACGATGCTTCCGGCCTCGGCCTCCTGGGCCCGGCGTACGGCCTCGGCGAGCGGGAGATCGGCGGGCACCGCCAGCGTGCGGCGGGCGAGGTCGCGGGCGACGAGCAGCGGGAGCCGCATGCGCGCCCTCCCCGACATGATCGCCGCGGAGGCACCGCTCCAGAGGAAGACACCGATGATGACAGCGAAGACGTAGTGCCTGAGCTGCGGCTCGTTGCCGATGATCTGCCCCTGGATGAAGGGCCACAGCAGCACGAGCACCGCGAGGACCCGGCCGGCCCAACCGGCGACGATGCTGCCGCGGTTGTTGTTGCCGGTCGCGGCCCACACGCCCGCCTTGAGCAACCTGCCGCCATCGAGGGGCAAGCCGGGGACGAGGTTGAGCACGCCGACGAAGAGGTTGGTGAACCACAGGCCGGTGACGAACAGCCCGACCAGGCCGCCGGAGGTGAGGAAGGAGACGCCGAAGGCAGCGGCGGCGACGGCCAGCGAGGCCAGCGGGCCCACGACAGCGATCCAGAACTCGTCGCGGGGGCGTTTCGCCTCCTTCTCCACGGCGGTCGCGCCGCCGAGGAAGTGGAGCATGATCACGCCCACGGGGTAGCCGAGCCGCTTGGCGACGATCGCGTGGGCCGCCTCGTGCAGCAGCACCGCGCCGTAGAGGACGATCGCGAACGCGAAGCCCGCGACGTACGTCAACCAGCCCAGGCCCGGCTCCACGACATCGATCTGGGGCGCCATCACCCAGGCGATCACCGCGGCGATGAGGAACCAGGACGGCGTCACCAGGACGTCGCTGCCGGCGATCGAGCCGACCTTGATCGTGCCCGGGACTCGGGAGGTGGGCGCCGCCTCTTCGACCGGCTTGTCGCCGCCGGGGCGTGGGTCAGGGTCTGCCACATTCCGAGCGTACTTGAGCGGCGGTTGTCGGGTGGTGGCGACCCGGTTGTCGGTGGTGACGAATACTGTCGGTCACATGAGCACCTCACCTGCCGAATCGCTGTCGACCCAGGTCGACGGCGTCAACGTGCTGGGGTCGCTCTCACCGAGCCGCGCGAGCGACTTCACCTCGTGCCCGCTGCTCTACCGGTTCCGCACGATCGACCAGCTGCCCGAGCCGCCCTCGGAGGCGGCCGCGCGCGGGACCGTGGTGCACAAGGTGCTCGAGGACCTCTTCGACCTGCCCGCTCCCGAGCGCACGCCCCGGCAGGCGAGGTCGATGGTCGAGCAGGCGTGGGAGGACGTACGCAGCCTCGACCCGGCCCTGGCGACGCTCTTCACCTCCGAGGCCGAAGGTGCGGAGGAGGGCTGGCTGGAGTCGTGCCGGCAGGTGCTCCGGCGCTACTTCGACCTGGAGGACCCGCGTCGCCTGGAGCCCGCCGAGCGCGAGCACTACGTCGAGGCGCTGCTCGACTCCAAGTTGCTGCTGCGCGGCTTCATCGACCGCGTCGACGTCGCCGCCGACGGCCGGATCCGGGTGGTGGACTATAAAAGCGGACGCGTGCCCAGCGAGGCGTACGAGGCGAAGGCGCTGTTCCAGCTCAAGTTCTACGCCCTGGTGATCTGGCGGACCCGAGGCGTGGTGCCGGCGATGCTGCAGCTGATCTACCTCGGCTCGGGCGACATCCTGCGCTACGTGCCCGACGAGGCCGACCTGCTGGCGACCGAACGGAAGGCCGAGGCGATCTGGCGGGCCATCCGCACCGCCCAGGAGACCGGCGAGTGGCAGCCGAACCCGGGGCGGCTGTGCGGGTGGTGCGCACACAAGTCGTTGTGCCCCGCGTTCGGCGGTACCCCTCCCCCGCTCCCCGCGACCCCGGGGCCCGTCGCCGCGGGCGACGACGTCGATCTCGACTAGGGCCCTAGGCGCGTCTACCAGGATCGGCCGGTTACGAGAGTTATCGTCGCGACGAATGTGACGGATGCGCTTGGCTGAGGAGGTGCGGCTGCTCGTGGGCTCGACGGACTCGACCAGCGGGAGCGCGACCTCGTCTCGGCATCGTCCCGATATCCAGGGTCTTCGCGCGATCGCGGTGCTCGCGGTCGTCGCGCTGCACGTCGGGTTCGGATCGCTGACCGGAGGGTTCGTCGGCGTCGACGTCTTCTTCGCGATCTCGGGCTTCCTGATCACCCAGCAGCTCATGCGGCAGGTACGCACCGAGGGCCGTGTCAGCCTGCTCGGCTTCTACGCGCGCCGGGCCCGCAGGATCCTCCCGGCGGCGACGGTCGTGCTGCTCGCGACCGTCGTCTACGCAGCCCTCTTCCTCGGCTTCGTACGCACCCGGGAGATCGCCCTCGACGCGCTGTGGTCGGCGGCGTTCGCAGCCAACTTCCGGTTCGCGTCGCTGGAGACCGACTACTTCTCGGCGGCGCTGCCGCCCTCGCCGCTGCAGCACTTCTGGTCGCTAGCGGTCGAGGAACAGTTCTACCTGGTCTGGCCGCTGATGATCCTGGGATGCCTGTGGGCGATCAAGCGGCGCAGCGAGAAGGCCGCGACGGACGGCACCGCCACTCCCGACCCCCGCGGACGCAGGCGCGTGCTGATCGTCGCTCTCGGCGTCGTCATCGTGGCATCGCTGCTGGCATCGGCGGTGCTGACCCGGACCAGCCCGGAAGCGGCGTACTTCTCGCCGTTCACCCGCGCCTGGGAGCTCGGCCTGGGCGCGATCGCGGCTATCGCGTTCCGCGACGACGGGCCGCAGGACGCCACCGCGCGCTGGCGGGCGCAGGTGCTCTCGGCGTTCGGGATGTTCTTCATCGTCTGCGCCTGCCTGCAGTTCAACGACGCGACCCCGTTCCCGGGCACCCCGGCGCTGGTGCCGGTCCTTGGCAGCGTCTTCATCATCGTGGCCGGCACGCTGTGGCACGGCCCGACGGTGGTCGGCCGGCTGCTGTCGGTGCGGCCGCTGCAGGTCGTCGGAAACTGGTCCTACTCGCTCTACCTATGGCACTTCCCGGTGCTCGTCCTCGCCGAGCTGCAGCTGGGCCGCGAGCTGCGCTGGTGGGAGCAGGTGCTCCTCATCGCGCTCGCCTTCGGCCTGGCGGGACTCTCCTACCACTACGTCGAGGAGCCGTTCCGGCGCGGCATCCTCTGGCGCCGACCGGTGCTCAGCCGGGCCGGTTCGCTGGGTCCGGTCGCGCTCTACCCGCTGAGCATCACCCTGGTCGCGGTCACCTGCTTCGGCGCCAACACCTACGCCACCGGGACCGCGCGCGACGGCTACCAGCCGGCGATCACCCTGGCCGAGGCCGATGCCTCCGAGTCCTCCGGGTCTTCCGGCCAGTCCAAGCAGCCCGACCGGCCCGCGTCGAGTGCCGCACCGCCCGCCGCCAAGGCGCAGGAGCCCGACCCGCTCCCCGCGCTGCTGAAAGCCTCGGTGCTCGCGGCCCGCAAGAACCAGGCGATCCCCACCAACCTGAAGCCGGGCCTCACCAACCTCTCCGACGACGTGGAGTCGGTCGGCGAGTGCAACTACTACTCGACGAACGTACGCAAGCTCTGCCCGCGCGGTGACGCCGACGCCGAGAAGACGATCGTGGTCATCGGCGACTCCCACGCCCGCCACTGGACGCCCGCGGTCGAGGAGATCGCCGAGCGCTCCGGCTATCGCGCCTACATGCTGGCGATGCCGCAGTGCACCGTCTCGCTGGTCACCCCCGACAAGATCGACAGCACCGACCCGATGACCTCGTGCGACGACTTCCACGACTTCATGCTCTCCTCGGTCAAGAAGCTCCGTCCCGACCTGCTGCTGATCTCCTCGCGTCCGATCAGCGCCGCCTACCACGACTCCTCCGGCCGCCACACCGACCGCGCAGACGTACGCCGTGCCGTCTACCGCGGCTACCAGCGCCTCCTGGAACAGGTGAAGCCCGTCGCCAAGCGCACCGTGTGGCTGCGCGACGTACCGGCGCTCGAGTTCGACCCGGCCACGTGCCTGAGCAGCAACAAGACGCTCTCGCCCTGCACCTACAAGCCGCTCGAGAGCCAGCAGGACGGCGCCGACCTGCAGATGCAGGCGGCCAAGTCAGCACGCGTCGAGACCGTCGACCTCGACGACATGTTCTGCGACAGCGTCGGCATCTGCACCACCGTCGTCGGCGACACCATCACCCACCGCGATGGCCACCACCTCACCGCGACCTACTCCAAGGAGCTCGGTCGCACCCTGGGCGAGCGCCTCAAGGTCTGGTGAGGCTCACTCGGCGTCGTCGGGCTCGGGTGGCGTCTCGGCGCCGTCGCGCTCGTCACGGTCGGCCCACTCGAGCAGCGGCTCGATCGAGAACGGGTGGTCGTCGATGTCGGCGTGCAGGTCACCGATCTCCGCGAACCGTGCCGGCACCGTACGCATCGTGAAATCCCGCGGGTCGACGTCCTTGGTCTCCTCCCAGGTGATCGGGGTGGAGACCCGGCCGTCGGCGACGCCGCGGATCGAGTAGGCACAAGCGATGGTGTGATCTCGGGTGTTCTGGTTGAAGTCGACGAACAGCTGCGCCGGGTCGCGATCCTTGCGCCACCAGGCTGTGGTGACCAGCTTCGGGGCCCGGCGCTCGACCTCGCGGGCGAAGGCGTGGGCGGCGCGGCGTACGTCCTGGAATCCGTGCTCAGCCGGGATCCGGACGTAGACGTGCATCCCGGAGCCACCGCTCGTCTTCGGGTAGCCGACCGCGCCGAGCTCGTCGAGGAGCTCGCGTACGACGCCCGCCACCGTCTGCACGGTGGAGAAGGGGCACTCGGGACCGGGATCGAGGTCGATGCGCCACTCGTCGGGCTTCTCGGTGTCCTCGCGGCGGCTGTTCCAGGGGTGGAACTCGACCGTCGACATCTGGACGGCCCAGATCACCGCACCGAGCTCGGTGACGCAGAGCTCGTCGGCGGTGCGGCCCCAGCGCGGGAAGTAGAGGCGTACGGTCTCGATCCAGTCGGGCGCCCCCTGCGGCAGCCGTTTCTGGTGCACCTTCGGCCCCGCCAGGCCCTTGGGGAACCGGTGCAGCATGCACGGCCGCTCCCACAGCGCGTTGACGATCCCTGGCCCGACGGCGAGGTAGTACTGCGCCACGTCGAGCTTGGTCGCACCTGTCTCGGGGAAGTAGACCCGATCGGGGTTGGAGATCCTGACGACGCGGTTGTCGACCTCTATCTCCACCGACGGCGATGCCTTGGCCATGCTCGCCAGCGTAGGCGCTGAGATGATGCGGTGAAACGAAACTCGCTCATCTCGATCCTCACGGGGGTGTCACGTGGACCTCATCCCGAGGCGTCGAAGGGATGTGAGCACATCGACCGCGAGGACCTCCGCCGAGGAGTTCGCCGACTTCGTCCATGCGACGGGTGGCGCGCTCTACCGCACCGCGCTGCTGCTGACGGGTGACCATCACCTGGCCGAGGACCTGACCCAGACGACGTACGCCCGGGTCTTCGCCTCCTGGCGGCGGGTCAGCAGGGCGGACAACCCGACGGCCTACGCGCGACGCGTGCTCCTCAACGGATTCATCTCCCACCGACGGCTCCGGCGCAACGCCGAGACGCCGACCTCGACGCTGCCGGACGATCCGGGCAGCGATGCCGACCCCAGCGCCCGGATCGACCTGCTTGCCGCCCTCCAGCGGCTGTCGCCGACCGACCGGGCCGTGCTCGTCGCACGCTATTGGGAGGACCGATCCGTGTCCCAGACAGCTGCCGACCTCGGACTGACCGAGACGGCGGTCCGCACCCGCTCGAAGCGTGCCCTGGAACGGCTGCGCCCGCTGGTTGCGGACATCTTCCCGGAGAGGACCACCCGATGAACGACCCAGAGACCAGCTTCCGTACGGCACTGCACGAGCGGGTCGCCGACCAGCACCCTGACTACGCCAGGATCTCGGCCGGCGCGATCAGCGCGGGCTCTCGCATCCGGCGCCGCCGGCGCATCACCGTGACCGTGGGCGCCGCTGCGGCCGTCGGCGCGTTCGCCGCAGGTGGGCTCGGGCTCTCCCAGCTCCTGACCACCACCGCGGTCGACCAGGCTCCCCTCGGCGCTGCCGGCGCACCGTCGGCGTCGGCTTCGACGGCACCCCTTGCCTCCGGGCAGAGCCTCGACCTCGGCGACGGTGTCACCGGACAGGTCGTCACCAACGACGAGGCGAAGACGATGGACATCACGGTGCAGGCGGTCAGTGGTCTTCGTGGGGCCGGGACCGGCTTCACGATCGTCCTGTCCGGACCGGCCGGCGTGGTCGAGCAGAAATGGAGCAACGACACGCTCCTCGAGGACTATCCCGGCGTCAGGATCGCCACCGAAGGCGCGCGCAAAGGGCTCGTTGACAAGGTTCCCGTCGAGCAGCCGCCCGGTTGGACGTGTGAGTGGTCGCTCATCGACGACAAGGCCTCCTGCACGTCCGAGGACGGTGGTGTGGCCGGGATGGTGATCCGCCCGGCGGAGGACTACCAGGTGTGGAGCACCAGCCCCGACAAGGCCGGCCCCGGCTCGGGGTCCTACATCACCCCGGTCCACGGCGACATCTTCATCAGCGTCCAGAGCGGGGAGGGAACCACCGACGCCGAGCTCGAGACGCTCGCCGGCTCGCTCAGGTGGACCGACTGAGCTGCTACGGAGTACGCCGCAGCAGAGCCAGGAACATCGCGTCGGTGCCGTGGCGGTGCGGCCACAGCTGCACGGTGCCTGCCATCGGCCCGGCGCTGTCGGGCACCGTGCCGACCGTGGCGCCGATCGGCTCGAGGACGACATCGGATCGGTCCTCGAGCACGCTCTGCACCACGCCCTTCGTCTCGGCCAGAACCGGCGAGCAGGTGGCGTAGAGCACGACACCGCCCGGCCGGGTCAGGTCGATCGCCCGGTCGAGCAAGGAGCGCTGGAGGTCGACGAGTACGTCGAGGTCGGCCGTCGCCCGTCGCCACCGTGCCTCCGGGCGGCGGCGCAGCGCTCCCAGGCCGGTGCACGGGGCGTCGACGAGGACCCGGTCGAACGTCGCGTCCTTGAACGGCGGCCTGGTCCCGTCGCCGGCCACGACGCCCGCCGCGCCCGCCACCTGGGTGCCGGCTGCGCGGTCGGTCAGGTTGGCGAGGACGAGTCCGGCCCGGTGCGGCTGGCGCTCGTTGGCGACCAGCGCAGCACCCTGTTGCGCTGCCAGCGCGGCCAGCAGCGCCGACTTCCCGCCGGGCCCGGCGCACAGGTCCAGCCATGACTCCGTCCCGGAGTCCTGCTGGTCGAGGTCGGCCTCGGCCATAGCGATGGCGACGAGCTGGGACCCCTCGTCCTGCACCCCGGCGCGCCCCTCCGCGACCGCGGCGATACCGGCGGGTGAGCCGGAGTCGAGCGTGACGCCGAAGGGTGAGTAGGGCGTGGGCGTGCCGCCGAGCTCGTCGAGCGTCGCCCGTCCGGGACGGGCGACCAGCGTGACGGACGGTGGCACGTTGTCTGCCTCGAGCAGCGCGTCGATCTGGTCGCGACCGACCGCCTCGGCGAGCCGCTGGACGACCCAGCGCGGGTGGCTGAAGGCGACCGCGGCCCAGCCATCGTGGTCCTTCTCGCGCGCGGGCGCCACCTCGGCGACCCACTCGTCGAGGGACTTGCGGGTGACCTTGCGCAGCACGGCGTTGACGAATCCCGCTGGCCCCTGGCCGACCTTCGACCGGGTCAGGTCGACGCTGGTCGAGATCGCGGCGTGGTCAGGCACCCGCATGGACAGCACCTGGTGTGCACCCAGCCGCAGCACGTCGAGCACCTTCGCCTCGACCTTGGCCAGCGGCCGGTCGATGCAGGCGGCCAGCACGGCGTCGTAGGTGCCCTGTTGCCGCAGCGTCCCCGAGGCGAGCTCGGTGGCGAAGGCCGCGTCCCGGCCTTCCAGCCCGAGGCGGCCGAGGATGTGGGGCAGCACCAAGTTGGCGTACGCCTCATCGACCCGCACCGCCTTGAGCACCTCGAACGCGGCGAGCCGAGCCGGATCGGCGGGCTTGGTGCTGCCCCGCGGCCCCGATCGAGGCGGTCCCTGCGGCCTCCGGCCGGAGCCCGAGCGCCTGCCCGGCTGTGCTCTATTCGAAGGAGACACCGGACTCCAGACGTACGCCGCGGGCCCAGTCAGCCGCCGGCATCTCCTTCTTGCCGAAGGCCTTCACGCGGCCGAGCCGGACCGCCGTGGTGCCGGTGCCGACGAGGACCTCGTTCTTGCGGACGACCAGCTCCCCGGGAGCAACCGCGTCCTCGGCCATCGTGACCGGACCGACCTTGAACCGCTCGCCGTCGAGCAGGGTCCAGGCGCCAGGCGCGGGGGTGCAGGCGCGGATCTGCCGGTCGATGGCCACGGCGTTCTGCGTCCAGTCGATCTGGGCGTCCTCGACGGTGATCTTGTCGGCGTAGGTGACGCCTTCGGTGGGCTGCTCGCGCGCCTCGAGGGAGCCGTCCTCGATCCCGTCGAGCGTGGATACCAGCAGCTTGGCCCCACCTTCGGTGAGCTTCTCGAAGAGCGACCCGGAGGTCTCGTCGGGCGCCAGCGCCTGGGTCATGGTGCCGAAGACCGGGCCGGCGTCCATCGCCTTCACGATCCGGAACGTGGTGGCCCCGGAGATCTCCTCGCCGGCCCAGACCGCACGCTGCACCGGGGCGGCGCCGCGGTAGGCGGGCAGGAGCGAGAAGTGGAGGTTGACCCAGCCGTGCGTCGGGATGTCCAGCGCCGACTGCGGCAGCATCGCGCCGTAGGCGACGACCGGGCAGCAGTCGGGCTCCAGCGCCTTCAGCTCGGCCTGGAACTCGGGCTCGCGGGGATGCTCCGGCTTGAGCACCGGCACCCCCAGCTCCTCGGCCCGTTGGGCCACCGGCGAGGGCACCAGCCGCTTGCTGCGCCCCTGGGCGGCGTCGGGGCGGGTGACGACACCGACGAGCTCGTGACGCGAGGCGGCGATCGCGTCCAGGGACGGGACGGCCACCTCGGGCGTACCTGCGAAGACGACCCTCATCAGAACCCGAACCCGTTCGTCGCGTGCGGCGAGACCTTCACCGTGGGCTTCTCCAGGCCGAACCACTCCGACTCCCGGATCTCCTTCATCGCCGCCTTGCGCGCGGCCTCGTCGAGCCGGTCGATGAAGAGGATGCCGTCGAGGTGGTCGGTCTCGTGCTGGATGGCCCGGGCGAGCAGCTCGGAACCCTCGATGGTGACCGGCTCACCGTGCATGTTGAAGCCCTTCGCCACCACCGACAGTGCCCGGCGGCAGTCGAAGGTGATGTCGGGCAGCGACAGGCAGCCCTCTCCCCCGTCCTGCGTCTCCTCCGACAGGGTCAGGTCCGGGTTGATCAGGTGACCCACCTCGCCATCGACGTACCAGGTGAAGACCCGCAGGCTCACTCCGATCTGGGGAGCGGCCAGTCCGGCGCCGGGCGCCTCGAGCATGGTGTCGGTCAGGTCGGCAACGAGCTTGTGCAGCTCCCTGTCGAAGTCGACGACCTCGATCGCTGGCTTGCGCAGCACGGGGTCGCCGAAGAGTCGGATGGGCTGGACTGCCACTGTTCTCCTAGATGGTCGAGCGTGTCAGGACCACAATACGTGGGCTAACGGCCGGTCAGAGCGTCGGCGGATCCACCTGGACCCGCACCGGGTCGAGCTTGCGCGCCGACCGCACCCGCTGCAGCTCTCCGAGCGCCTCGGTGAGCCTCACTCCGAGGGATCGCGGCACGCGTACGACCGCGCGCAACCGTGGCTCTCCGGTCGACGTGGGCTCGGCGGGGACCGGCCCGAGCACCTCCGCGCCCGGCGGCAACGCCAGCAGGGTGAGCGCGTCGTCGAGCGCTCCGGGAGTGCCGGTGATGGTGGCCAGCCGCGACGCCGGCGGGAGGTGGGCCTCCTGCCGCGTTGCCGCTTCTCGCTCGGCGAACCCGGGCTGGTCCCAGCGCACCAGCGCCTGGAGCACCGGCAGCGCCGGGTCGCCGACGACCAGCACCCGCCCGCCTGGCCGCACGAGTCCCGCGGCGTTGCTCCAGCGGCGCAGCGCCTCCTCGTCCGTACGCAGATCCGGCCGCCCCAGCAGCAGCCAGGTGTCGAGCAGCAGCACCCCGGCATAGCCGCCGTCGGCGACTGGTTCGGCACCGATGGTCGCCACCACGATCGCCGGTGTGCCCGGCACCGTCTGCTTGACCGCCCCCGCCGAGGAGGTCACTACCCGCACCCCGGCGAAGGAGCGACCCATCTCCTCGGCCGTACGCGCCTCGCCGATGATCGGCGCCCGCAGCCCGAACCCGCCACAGGCTCCGCACGCCCACGCCGCCTCGACGTGACCGCACCAGCCACACGTCGGCGGCGCAGCCGGTCCGCCGAGCTGCAACGGCCCCTGGCAGGCCGTACACCTGGCCGGCGTACGGCACCGATCGCAGGCCAACGAGGCGGCATATCCACGCCGGGGCGTCTGCAGCAGCACGGGTCCGGTGGCGAGCGCTGCCCGGATGATCTCGTGGGCCTCGCGAGGCACCCGCGAGGCGCGGGTGAGCGGATCCTTCTCGAGGTCGAAGTCGGTGTCGCCGGTGATCTCGATGCTCACCCGCTCACGGGCCAGCGCCCGGGTGGGACGGATCTCCTGCGCCCAGCCGGTCTCGGCCAGGAACCCGGCCTCCACGGTCCGTGCGAAGCCGCCCACGAGCGCGGCCGCTTGCTCCTGTTCGGCGCGCAGCAGCAGTACGTCGCGCGCGTGCGGGTAGGGCGAGCGCTGCTCGGCGAGGAGGTCGTCGCCGTCGTCCCAGACGACCACCAGACCGAGGTCGTGCACCGGCGCGAAGGCCGCCGCACGCGTGCCGATCGCCACCTTAACCGCGCCCCGAGCGACCCGTAGGAACTCCCGGTAGCGCGACGCGGGCCCGGCGTCGGCGGCCAGCACGGCATGCTGCCCCTCCCCCAGCACCTTCGTCATCGCCGTGTCGAGACGGGCGAGGTCCTTCCAGTCCGGGACCACGACCAACGCACCGCGACCGGAGGCCAGCGTCGCCGCGGTGGCGTGGGCGATCAGGTCGGCGTGGTCGGTGCCGGCCGCGGCGTGCCAGACCGCACGCGGGCCGCCGCCGGAGGTCAGGTGGCGTAGGAACGCGGCTGCCGGCTCATGCCCGGCCCAGGCTGCTGCCGCGGCAGCGGCGTCGAACGGCCTCCCGGCCGGGGCGACCGCTGAGGGCTCTTTCTCGGTCGACGCGTGCCGGGGCGGGATCGCCAGCCGGAGGACGTCGGCCCGGGCACCCGCGTAGCGCCGGGCGACCGACTCGGTCAGCGCGGCCACCTGCGGCGTGAGCACGGCCTCGGAGCTGACGACCCGCTTGAGCGGCTGCAGGTTCACGTGCTCGGAGGCCTCCGCCCGCGCCACGACGAACCCGTCGACGTCCTTGGGCCCGAACCGCACCTTCACCCGGACCCCGGGCTGCGCCTCATCGGCCATCGAGGCCGGGACCGCATAGTCGAAGGGCCGGTCCAGATGGGCCATCGGCAGGTCGACCAAGACCTTCGCGACCGGATCGACCTCGGCGATCGACGCCTCCGCGGCCTTCCGCGCCCGCGTCGCCGCCGCCTTCGCCCGCCCCTCCTTGACCCGGTCGCGAACCAGCCCGGGCAGCTCCAGCTCGGCTGCCCCGGCTGCCTCCTGCGGTCCCCGGCTCACAACCGACATTCCTACCAGCCCGCGCCCACAGAACGCCGAGTCGGCTCATCCTGACCAAAAACCACGCCGAGTCGGCGCGTCAGAACGCGCCGACTCGGCAATTGAGGTGGTGCGGTGGATCAGGCGCCGGCAGCAGCCTTGAGGGCGTCGGCGCGGTCGGTGCGCTCCCAGGTGAACTCGGGAAGCTCGCGGCCGAAGTGACCGTACGCAGCGGTCTTGGCGTAGATCGGGCGGAGCAGGTCGAGGTCGCGCAGGATCGCGGCCGGGCGGAGGTCGAAGACCTCCAGGACGGCCTTCTGGATGTTGGCCTCGGGCACGGTGTGGGTGCCGAAGGTCTCCACGAAGACGCCGACGGGCTGGGCCTTGCCGATGGCGTAGGCGACCTGGACCTCGGCGCGACGGGCCAGGCCCGCGGCGACGATGTTCTTGGCCACCCAGCGCATGGCGTATGCAGCCGACCGGTCGACCTTCGACGGGTCCTTGCCCGAGAAGGCGCCGCCGCCGTGGCGGGCCATGCCGCCGTAGGTGTCGACGATGATCTTGCGGCCGGTCAGGCCGGCGTCACCCATCGGGCCACCGACGACGAAGCGGCCGGTCGGGTTGATGTGGAGCTTGTAGCCGTCGAAGGGAACCGACGCCTTGAACTGCTCGAGCACCGGCTCGATGACGTACTTCTTGATGTCGGCGTGCAGCTGCTCCTGGGTGGTCTCCTCGGCGTGCTGCGTCGAGAGGACGACGGTGTCCACACGCACGGCGCGGCCCTCGTCGTCGTACTCGATGGTGACCTGGGTCTTGCCGTCGGGACGCAGGTAGTCCAGCGTGCCGTCCTTGCGGACCGCGGTCAGCTTCTCGGCCAGCGTCTGCGCCATCTTGATGGGCAGCGGGAACAGCTCGGGCGTGTCGTCGCAGGCGTAGCCGAACATCAGGCCCTGGTCGCCGGCGCCCTGCAGGTCGAGCTCGTCGACCGAGCTGTCCAGGCGGTGCTCCTCGGCGGTGTCGACGCCCTGGGCGATGTCCTGGCTCTGGGCGCCGATGGCGACCTGGACACCGCAGGAGTGGCCGTCGAAGCCCTTGAGGGAGGAGTCGTAGCCGATGTCGAGGATCTTCTGGCGTACGAGCTGGGCGACCGGCGCGTAGGCGTCGGTGGTCACCTCGCCGGCCACGACGACCAGGCCGGTGGTGAGCAGGGTCTCGACAGCCACCCGGCTCTTGGGGTCGTGCTCGAGCAGGTAGTCGAGCACGGTGTCGCTGATCTGGTCGGCGATCTTGTCCGGGTGCCCCTCGGTCACCGACTCCGACGTGAAGAGACGTCCGGTCACGTGTAGCTCCGTTTCAAAGGTTCGTGTGGGTTGTTCAGGAAGGCAAACGTCAATCGTTCTGGTCGACAAACATAGACCCCGAACCCCAGGACCGCAGGGGTGGTCCTCATCGTGGCGCGTGGCGTGTCGTCAGTTTGTACGTTGTTCATCCAGGCGTAAGGCGATCTGGTCCCAGATCACCGCTGCGAGGGCGGATTTCGCCCCTTCCTGCACGTCGACGTGGCCTCCGTCGGCGCCCAGGATGACGGCCTTGTTGACCTCGCTGCCGAAGACCGCGCCGCCGCTGACGTCGTTGACGACGAGCAGGTCGCAGCCCTTCCGCTTCAGCTTGGCCGTGGCGAGCTCGAGCACCGAGCCGGTCTCATCGCCCGTCTCGGCCGCGAACCCCACGACGACCTGACCGGGCTTGGTCCGGTGGTGGGAGATCTCGGCGAGGATGTCGGGGTTCTGCATCAGCTCGATCGTCGGCGCCGACCCGTCGGCGGCCTTCTTGATCTTGGCCTCGCTCACCCCGGTCGGCCGGAAGTCGGCGGGGGCGGCGGCCATGACGACCGCGTCCGCACCGGTGGCCGCGGAGACCACGGCGTCGCGCAGCTCGGCGGTGGTGCCGACACGTACGACCTTCAGGCCGGCGGGGTCGCGCAGGGTCACGTTGGCGGCGACCAGGGTCACCTCGGCGCCGCGGGCGGCCGCGGCCCGGGCGATCGCATAGCCCTGGAGTCCGGACGAGCGGTTGCCGAGGAAGCGAACCGGGTCCAGGTACTCCCGGGTGCCACCGGCCGAGACGACGACGCGACGACCGACGAGGTCGGCACGCCCGCCATGGGTGAGCACAGCACGGGAGAGCTCGAAGATCTCGGCCGGGTCGGGCAGACGGCCTTTGCCGGTGTCCTTGCCGGTCAGTCGGCCCTCGGCGGGCTCGATGACGATGTTGCCGCGCTCGCGCAGGGTGGCGACGTTGGCCTGGGTCGCCGGGTGCTCCCACATCTCGGTGTGCATCGCCGGGGCGAAGACGACCGGGCAGCGCGCGGTGAGCAGTACGTTGCTGAGCAGATCATCCGCGAGGCCGTGGGCCGCGCGGGCGAGCGTGTTGGCGGTCGCGGGCGCGACCACGACGAGGTCGGCCTGCTGCCCGATGCGTACGTGCGGGACCTCGGTGATGTTCTCGAAGACGCCGGTGGCGATCTCCTTGCCCGACAGCGCCGCCCAGGTGGGGGCGCCGACGAACTCGAGGGCGGCGGCCGTGGGGACCACGGTGACGTCATGGCCGGACTCGGTGAACCGGCGCAGCAGCTCGGCCGCTTTGTAGGCGGCGATGCCGCCGGCGACCCCTAAGACCACGCGCGGCCGCTCCCCCTCGAGGGGAGCGGCCGAAGTGGTGCTGTTGGTGGACAGCGGAAGACCTGGACGATCAGGCGTCGGCGGCAGGCGCCTCGGCAGCGGCAGCCTGAGCCGCAGCCTGGGCGGCCAGCTCGGCCGGGTCGATGTCCTCGCAGGTCAGCAGGTCCTCGTTGATCTCGCGCAGCGCGATCGAGAGGGGCTTCTCCTGAACGTGGGTGTCGACCAGGGGGCCGACGTACTCGAGGAGGCCTTCGCCGAGCTGGGAGTAGTAGGCGTTGATCTGGCGAGCCCGCTGGGCGCTGTAGAGAACCAGCTTGTACTTGCTGTCGGTCTTCGTCAGCAGGTCGTCGATCGAGGGGTTGGTCACGCCCTGGGCGTCGATCTGAGGGGCAGCCACGTGAGCCTCACTTGTCGGCTTGGTCGGATTTCTTGCTCGGAAGCCCGAGCGTCATCAAGGTTACCAACTCATCGGCTGCCTGATGAACTTCGTGGTTCACGATCGTGACGTCGAACTCCTTCTCCGCCGCCAGTTCGACCCGCGCGGTCTGCAGGCGGCGCTCCCGCTCGGCCTCGGTCTCGGTGCCTCGACCGACCAGCCGGCGGACGAGCTCGTCCCAGCTCGGTGGGGCCAGGAAGACGAAGATCGCCTCGGGCATGGTCTCGCGCACGAGCCGGGCGCCCTGCAGGTCGATCTCGAGCATCGCCGGGCGTCCCTCGGCCAGCGCCTTGTCGACGGGGCCACGAGGGGTGCCGTAGCGCGCCATGTTGTGGACCGTGGCCCACTCCAGCAGCTCGCCACCGGCGATCATCGCGTCGAACTCCTCGTCGGAGACGAACAGGTAGTGCACACCGTGGACCTCGCCCGCGCGCGGCTTGCGGGTCGTCGCCGAGACGGACAAGAAGACCTCGGGGTGGTCGTCGCGCACCGCCGCTGAGACGGTGCCCTTGCCGACCGCGGTCGGACCGGCCAGGACGACCAGTCGCTTCTCGTGGCCTTCGCCGGCACCGGCCGGGGTCTTCTCGTCCGCCATCAGACTCATCGGCGAGCGAACTCCTCGACCAACGCGGCCACCTGCTTCGGGCCGAGGCCCTGCACACGGCGGCTCATCGCGATGCCGAGACGCTCCATCATCTGGGTTGCCCGCACCTCACCGAGGCCGGGGTGGGAGGTCAGCAGGTCGATGACCTTCATCTTGCCGACGACCTCGTTCTTCTTCCCTTCCTCGATGACCTCGAGGACGGACATGCCGCCAGTGCGGACCTTGTTCTTGACAGCAGCCCTCTCCTGGCGCGAGGCCGCGGCTTTGACGAGCGCGGCAGCGCGCTGTTCAGGGGTGATGTCCGGAGGCAGAGCCACGAAGACTCCCTTTCACGATCAATGTGTGTCGACAGGGCAACCGGGTCGCGCGGTACAGGGATCGTGCCCCCCGGCTGAGCGCTGAAAGTAAGCGCTCGCGCCAATCTAGCCATTACGTTGCCGGGGCGGCAATCGGGGTCGCATAACTGGTGTCCATTCGGTTCACAGGGTCAGGGACGTGTGACAGACGTCCCGGGCTTGCTGCTGGACGCGTACGGACGCCTCCTGGGTCTTTGTGCTGCTCACCTTCGTGGCCGCGTCGGCGATCTTCTTCGCCTCGGCGTCGCTGACGCCCTCGGGCGGCTCTCCGTTCTCGAAGTCGTCGGCAGAGACGCCGGCCTCCTCCAGAGCCTTGCTGAGCCCCGAGATCGCTCCCGTGAGCGTCTTCCAGTCCTTCTCGATGTCGTCGGGCGCGTTGCGCTCGAGGTCCTCGAAGATCGGCAGGGCGGCGATCAGCCCGCTGGTGCCGCCCTCCCCCAGGGTGTTCGTCAGCTCCTCCTGGTGCCCCTCGAGGGACTCGCAGTAGTCGTCGATCGGATCACCGCACGAGCTCAGGCTCGTGGCGAGGATCGGCAGGACGAGGAGCTGGGCGGCCATCCGGAGACTGGTCATGGCGCCAGTGTGTCAGCCGAGCTCGTCTCGCAGCCTCAGGGCCTCGTCGCGCAGCGCGGCCACGTTCGGGCCCTTGCGCAGCAGTCCGCGGCTGGTGCTGGCGACCACGTTGGCGTTGGCGGCACCGAAGATCCGGGCGAGGTCGCCCGGGGTGCCGCCCTGCTCACCGAAGCCCGGCGCCAGGATGGGGCCGTTGAACCCGAAGTCGTACGCCACCCCGGCACCGTCCGCGCCGTCGATCGTCGCACCGACGACCGCGCCGAAGGAGCCCAGCGGGGTCTCGGACTCGTTCAGCCGGCGCAGGTGGTCGAGCATGACCCGGCCGACGCTGCGGCCGTCCTCGACCGTCGCGTGCTGCACCTCGGGGCCCTCCTTGTTGGAGGTCAGGGCGAGCACGAACAGCCCGGCGTCGAACTTCGTGGCCGTCTCGACGAACGGCGTCAGCGACCCGAAGCCCAGATAGGGGCTCACGGTCACCGCGTCGCTGCCGAGCGGGCTCGCGGGATCGAGGTAGGCGTCGGCGTACGCCTGGCTGGTGGAGCCGATGTCGCCGCGCTTGATGTCGAGGAGCACCAGCGCCCCGGCGGCCTTCGACTCCGCGATGACCCGCTCCAGCACCGCGACGCCACGCGAGCCGAAACGCTCGTAGAAGGCGCTCTGCGGCTTGACGACGGGGACATGGGGAGCCAGGCCCTCGACCGCGGTCAGGGCGAACCTCTCCAGGCCGGCGAGGTCGTCGTTCAGGCCCCAGTCGAGGAGCAGCGAGGCGTGCGGGTCGATCCCGGCGCAGAGCCTCCCCCGCTTGGCGAGGGCGGCGGCGTAGCGGGAACCGAAGGTCATCGAGCCACTCCGTTCGCGATCCGGCGGGCATAGCCGGGACCTTCGTAGATGAACCCGGTGTAGCCCTGGAGCAGGTCGGCACCGGCGGCGAGGCGCTCGCGGGCGTCCTCGACGGTGGCGATGCCACCGACACCGATGAGCGTCATCTCGGGACTGACCCGGCTGCGGAGCAGCCGCAGGACGTCGAGCGCACGCGACTTGAGCGGGGCGCCGGAGAGACCGCCCGCACCGGCCGCGGTGATCTCGGCGGGCGCCGAGGCGAGGTGCTCCCGGCCGATGGTGGTGTTGGTCGCGATGATCCCGTCCAGACCGATCGCGCCGGCCAGGTCGGCGACCTCGACGACGTCGGAGTCGGCCAGGTCCGGGGCGATCTTGACCAGCAGCGGGACCCGGTGCTTCGTGACCTGGTCGGCGATGGAGCGGACGTGCTCCAGCAGCGGCTGCAGCTTCTCGACCGACTGCAGGCTGCGCAGGCCGGGCGTGTTGGGCGAGGAGACGTTGACCACCAGGTAGTCGGCGTAGGGAGCCAGCAGCCGCGCCGACTTGGCGTAGTCGGCCTCGACGGCCGCCTGGTCGTCCTCCGGGACGAGCTTGGTCTTGCCGATGTTGATGCCGAGGACCGGCCCGCCCGCGGCCGTGCCACGGCGCTCCAGACGGCTCGCCAGCCGGGCGGCGACCGCCTCGGCACCGTCGTTGTTGAAGCCCATCCGGTTGATCACGGCGCGGTCGGCGGGCAGCCGGAACAGGCGCGGCGCGGGGTTGC
This sequence comes from Nocardioides sp. NPDC023903, assembly GCF_040639295.1. Taxonomy (NCBI): domain Bacteria; kingdom Bacillati; phylum Actinomycetota; class Actinomycetes; order Propionibacteriales; family Nocardioidaceae; genus Nocardioides; species Nocardioides sp. NPDC023903. The sequence continues at coordinate 125,742 of NZ_JBEZZS010000004.1, forward strand.
CCGGCTGCCCTTCCCCGGTGACCGTGCCGATCTCGACGTGCCCGAAGCCGAGCCCGCCGAGCGCGTCGATCCCGACCGCGTTCTTGTCGAAGCCCGCGGCCAGGCCGATCACGTTCGGGAAGGTGAGCCCCATCGTGTGCACCGGGGATCCGGGCGTACGTGTCCTGGACAGCGCCGGCCCGGCGGCCCGGATCGCGGCGAAAGCCTGCTGGTGGGCACGCTCCGGATCCGTCTTCGTCAGTACCTTGTCGAACAGGGTCCGGTAGGCCTTCACTTCGACGACACCCCACCGTCGTGGTGGCCGACGACGTCGCGCCACTCCTGCAGGCTGCGTACGTCGATCTCACCGCGCCGCAGCGCCTCGATGCCCTGTACGGCGGCGCCGAGGCCCTGGACCGTGGTGATGCAGGCGATGTTCGCCATCACCGCGGCGGTGCGGATCTCGTAGCCGTCCATCCGGGCAGACTTGGCGTTGGAGGTGCCGTTGGGCGTGTTGATGACCAGGTCGACCTCGCCGTCGAGGATCCGCTGCACGGTGGTCTTCTCACCATCGGGACCAGTGCCCTCGGAGTGCTTGCGCATCAGCCGCGAGGGCACGCCGTTGCGGCGCAGCACCTCGGCGGTGCCCTCGGTCGCGAAGATCTCGAAGCCGTGGTCGGCGAGCACCTTGATCGGGAAGATCATGGTGCGCTTGTCGCGGTTGGCCATCGAGACGAAGATCCGGCCCTGGGTCGGCAGCGGGCCGAAGGCGCCGGCCTGGCTCTTGGCGAAGGCGCGGCCGAAGTCGGAGTCGAGCCCCATCACCTCGCCGGTCGACTTCATCTCCGGCCCGAGCACGGTGTCGACCTGCTGACCCTCCGGGGTGCGGAACCGGTTGAACGGCATGACCGCTTCCTTGACCGCGATCGGCTGGTTGGGCGGCAGCGCCCCACCGTCGCCGGTCGCCGGAAGCACGCCGGCCGTACGCAGCTCCGCGATCGACTCGCCGAGCATCACCCGCGCCGCGGCCTTGGCCAGCGGGGTCGCGGTCGCCTTGGAGACGAACGGGACGGTGCGGGAGGCGCGCGGGTTGGCCTCGATGACGTAGAGCACGTCGGAGCCGAGCGCGTACTGGATGTTGAGCAGACCGCGTACGCCGACACCTTCGGCGATCGCCAGGGTGGCGACGCGGATCCGCTCGACCTCGGCGGCGCCGAGAGTGATCGGCGGCAGCGCGCAGGAGGAGTCGCCGGAGTGGATCCCGGCCTCCTCGATGTGCTCCATGACGCCGCCCAGGAACAGCTCGGTGCCGTCGTAGAGGGCGTCGACGTCGATCTCGACGGCGTCGTCGACGAACTTGTCGACCATCACCGGCTTGTCCGGGGTGACCTCGGTCGCGGCCTCGATGTAGGAGCGCAGCGCGTCGTCGTCGTAGACGATCTGCATGCCGCGTCCGCCGAGGACGTAGGAGGGACGCACCAGGACCGGGTAGCCGATCTCCGCGGCGATCTCGCGGGCCTCGTTGAACGTGGTGGCCATGCCGTGCTTCGGCGCGACCAGGCCGGCCTTGTGGAGCACCCGCCCGAAGGCGCCGCGCTCCTCGGCGAGGTGGATGGCCTCGGGGCTGGTCCCGACGATCGGCACCCCGTTGTCCTTGAGCGCCTGCGCGAGCCCGAGCGGGGTCTGGCCGCCGAGCTGGCAGATGACCCCGACCACCGGTCCGGCCTGCTGCTCGGCGTGGACGATCTCGAGCACGTCCTCCAGGGTGAGCGGCTCGAAGTAGAGCCGGTCGGAGGTGTCGTAGTCGGTGGAGACCGTCTCCGGGTTGCAGTTGACCATCACGGTCTCGTAGCCGGCCTCGCTCAGCGCGAGGGAGGCGTGCACGCAGGAGTAGTCGAACTCGATGCCCTGCCCGATCCGGTTGGGTCCGGAGCCGAGGATGATCACGGCCTCCTTCTCCCGGGGCGCGACCTCGGTCTCCTCGTCGTAGGAGGAGTAGTGGTAGGGCGTACGCGCCTCGAACTCGGCCGCACAGGTGTCGACCGTCTTGTAGACCGGGCGGATGTTCAGCGCGTGGCGTACGCCTCGGACGACGTCGGCCGTCATGCCGCGCATCTTGCCGAGCTGGTAGTCGGAGAAGCCGTGGCGCTTGGCGTAGCGGAGCACGTCGGCGGTCAGCTCGGGCGCCGCGATGATCTCCTGGGCGATCTCGTTGATCAGGAAGAGCTGGTCGACGAACCAGGGGTCGATCTTGGTGCTCTCGAAGATCTCCTCCGGCGTCGCACCGGAGCGGATCGCGTCCATGACCCGCTTGAGCCGACCGTCGGTGGGGACCTTGATCTCCTCCAGCAGCGCGGGCTTGTCGAGCTCGACGATCTCCTGGGTCCAGTCGAAGACCGCCTCGGGCTTCTCGAGGCTTCGCAGCGCCTTCTGGAGGGCCTCGGTGAAGTTGCGGCCGATCGCCATCGCCTCGCCCACGCTCTTCATGTGGGTGGTCAGGGTCGTGTCGGCGCCCGGGAACTTCTCGAAGGCGAAGCGCGGAACCTTGACGACGACGTAGTCGAGGGTCGGCTCGAACGAGGCGGCGGTCGAGCCGTTCGGCCCGGCGGTGATGTCGTTCTCGATCTCGTCGAGGGTGTAGCCGATCGCGACCTTCGCGGCGATCTTGGCGATCGGGTAGCCGGTCGCCTTGGAGGCCAGCGCCGAGGAGCGCGAGACACGGGGGTTCATCTCGATGACGATGATCCGGCCGTCGGCCGGGTTGACGGCGTACTGGATGTTGCAGCCGCCCGTGTCCACGCCGACGGCGCGGATGATACCGATCGCCAGGTCGCGGAGCTTCTGGTACTCGCGGTCGGTCAGCGTCAATGCCGGGGCGACGGTGATCGAGTCGCCGGTGTGCACGCCCATCGGGTCGAGGTTCTCGATCGAGCAGACGATGACCGAGTTGTCCTTGCGGTCGCGCATGACCTCGAGCTCGTACTCCTTCCAGCCGAGGATGGACTCCTCCAGGAGCACCTCGGTGGTGGGGCTGGCCGCGAGGCCGGCGCCGCCCAGACGCCGAAGCTCGGTCTCGTTGTACGCGAAGCCCGAGCCCGAGCCACCCATGGTGAAGCTCGGCCGGATGACCACCGGGTAGCCGAGCACCTCGGCGCCGGCGAGCAGGTCGTCGATGCTGTGGCAGATGACCGACTTGGCGCTCTCGCCGCCGAGCTCGGCGACGATCTTCTTGAACTCCTCGCGGTTCTCGCCGCGCTGGATGGCGTCGATGCTCGCGCCGATCAGCTCGACGTCGTACTTCTCCAGGATCCCGCGCTCGTCCAGCGCCACCGCGCAGTTGAGCGCGGTCTGGCCGCCGAGGGTGGCCAGGAGGGCGTCGGGGCGCTCCTTGGCGATGACCTTCTCGACGAACTCCGGGGTGATCGGCTCGACGTAGGTCGCGTCGGCGAACTCCGGGTCGGTCATGATCGTGGCCGGGTTGGAGTTGACCAGGACGACCCGGATCCCCTCCTCGCGCAGCACGCGACAGGCCTGGGTGCCGGAGTAGTCGAACTCGCAGGCCTGGCCGATGACGATCGGCCCGGAGCCGATCACGAGCACGGACTTGATGTCCTCGCGCTTGGGCATCGCTCAGACCTCCTTCGCCATGAGAGAGATGAACCGGTCGAAGAGGTAGGCGGCATCGTGCGGGCCGGCCGCTGCCTCCGGGTGGTACTGGACCGAGAAGCCTTTGAGCTTCCCCGTCTCGGCGTCCTTGAGCTCGAGGCCCTCGACGCAGTCGTCGTTGAGGTTGACGTGGGAGACGGTCGCGATGCCGTATTCGGTCTTCGTCTCCTCACCGATCGGCGCGTCGACGGCGAAGCCGTGGTTGTGGGCGGTCACCTCGACCTTGCGGGTGGTGAGGTCCATGACCGGCTGGTTGATCCCGCGGTGACCGTACTTCAGCTTGTACGTCCCGAAGCCGAGCGCGCGGCCGAAGAGCTGGTTGCCGAAGCAGATGCCGAAGTAGGGGATGTTCTCGGCCAGCGCTGCCTTGAGGAGCTCGACCTGGCCGGTGGTCGCGGCTGGGTCGCCGGGGCCGTTGGAGTAGAAGAGCCCGTCGATGCCCCCAGATTCGGCATTGATGGCGAGGACGTCCTCGAGGGACGCGGTCGCCGGGAGGACGTGGACCTCGATGCCGCGCTCGGCCATCCGCTCCGGGGTCATCTCCTTGATGCCCAGGTCGAGGGCCGCGACGGTGAACCGCTTCTCGCCCTTGGCGGGGACGACGTACGCCTCCTGGGTGCTGACCGCGTCGGAGAGGTTCGCACCGCTCATCTCGGCGCTGGCGAGCACCTTCTTCAGCAGGGCCTCGGGGTCGGTCTCGATCGTGGAGATCCCGACGCGCATCGCGCCGCGGTCGCGCAGGTGGCGGGTCAGGGCGCGGGTGTCGATCCCGCTGATGCCGACCACGGACTGGTCACGCAGGTCGTCATCGAGGGTGCGCTGGGCGCGCCAGTTGGAGGGGACCCGGGCTGGGTCGCGTACGACGTATCCGGCCACCCAGATCCGACGGGACTCGGGGTCCTCGTCGTTCACGCCGGTGTTGCCGACGTGCGGGGCGGTCATCACGACCACCTGCTGGTGGTAGCTCGGGTCGGTCAGCGTCTCCTGGTAGCCCGTCATACCGGTGGAGAAGACCGCCTCGCCGAAGGTCTCACCCTCGGCACCGAACGACTCCCCCCGGAACGATCGACCATCCTCGAGTACGAGGAGTGCTTCTTTGTGGGCATGCAGCGGCACGCCGTACCTCCTTCTCCGCCTCACAGGACGGTGCTTAAAGGATGTCGGTCAACTTGCTGGTGACAGTATCAAGCAGATGCCGGTTGACGGCAGTTGGCGTCCGCCGCGTACGCCAGCACTGTGACGTACGCGGCATTCGGCCGGCGGTGGTCGGGCTCAGCTGTGCGAGTGGGGCGGCACGACCCCGCCCTCCGACGGCTGGACGATGACGAAGCCGGCGCCGTGGAAGGCGACCTGGAACGCCTCGCCGCTGCCCCGGCCGATGAGCGCACCGGCGGTGAACGACTTCTGCAGGCTGGTCTGCAGGCCGAGCGACCAGCCGACGACCGCGTTGGTGTCGGTGAAGGTCGGCGCCTCGCCGGCGTTGAGAACGACCGGGTCACCCTCGGTGGTGACGGCGATCCAGCCGGTGCCGCGCAGCGTGGTGTTGAAGAGACCGCCGGTGAGCATGCCGGCGCCCTGGACCCGCTCGATGTTCCACTGCAGGCCGCCGGAGAAGGCGAGCACGTGGTCACCGTTGATCGAGACGCCGGAGTTGTTCAACTGGAGGATGTGGACCTCCTTGGCCGCGTCGGCCAGGAAGACGTCGCCCTGACCCTCGACACCCATCAGGCTGAGGCCCTCACCGGTCACGGCCTTCTTGAGGAACTTCCCCACGCCGCCGCCCTGGTACTTGAACTGCACGTTGCCCTGGTAGGCCACCATCGAGCCCTGGCGCGCCTGGAACGGCTCGCCGACGCGTACGCGCAGGAGCCTCTTGTTCTGCAGCACCGCCCCCTCGCCCTGGATCTCGGCGAAGCGGCCGTCGATCAGGTCACCCGAGATCCCGGCGAACGGGTCCCCAGTGGGCTGCTGGGCCTGCGCGGGCTGCTGCCCGTACTGCGCGGCCTGCTGCCCATACTGGGCGGACGCGGCCTGGGCCGGCTGCGCCTGGGCGCTCTCGCCGTACGCAGCCTGCACCGCCTGCGCCGAACCGACCTGAGTCGGCGCCTCCTGCTCCACAGTGGCCTGAGGCGGCGTCAGGGGCGCCGTCGACTGCTGCCCGCCCGTGGACACGTGCTCGGTCCACTGGCTCCCGTCGTAGTAGCGAAGCTCGGCCTGTCCGGTCGGGTCCGGGTACCACGCTGCGTCCGTCATCTCTAACCCTTGCGTTCACGGACCCACATCGGTCCTTCTCGCCTCCATCCTGGCATGTGCCGGATGCGCGACTCGCCGGTGTTCCACTCGGTCGCCCTATTCTGTGACCGTGACGACCAGGTTCGGTGCGACCGACGTCCACTACCCGCCATCCGGTGGGGGGCATGCGGCCCTGGTGGTGAGCATCGAGCCGGAGTTCACCTCGATCAGCGAGGAACGTACGGCCTGGCTCGACACCGTCGCCGACTACGCCCCTGGCAGGTTCTACGAACGAGAGCTGCCCGCCTTGACGGCCCTCCTCGCTGACGCCGATCCGCTCGACGTACTCATCGTCGACGGCTACGTCGACCTCGACCCGACCGGACGGCCCGGCCTGGGATGGCATGTCTGGGACACGGGGCTCGCGCCGGCAGTCATCGGCGTCGCCAAGACCAGCTTCCGCGCCGCCACCCACGCCGAGCCCGTCCTCCGCGGAACCTCGACAAGGCCGCTGTACGTCACAGCCGCGGGAATGCCGCTGGCAGATGCCGCTCACCTGGTCCGCACCATGGCTGGCTCCGCCCGCCTACCTGATGCGCTGCGGCTCGTCGATCGCCTCGCCCGCGCCGCGCCTCCAGTCTCCGGCGACGAACAGATGATCTAATCAAGGCAACTCAGGCGATCACTCCGAAGTACCGGGCCAGCCAGGTCTGCGAGAAGGGGCCGCCAGTCGCGAGGGTAAGTAATAGCGCCACAGGCGCCTCCAGGAGCGGCGAACGTACCGCCTGCGATCGCAGGCGGTGATTCGTACGCCTCCAAGGAGAACGACCCATGACCGACAACCTTTCACTGCCCGACGGCTACGCCACTTGGCTTAGCGACCTCAAGACCCATATCCGCAGCGCACAGCAACAGGCGGCAGTCGCGCTCAACGCAGCCATGATCCGGCTCTACTGGGACATCGGCCACGAGATCGTCGTCAAGCAAGAAGCCGAAGGCTGGGGTAGCAAGGTCGTCGAACGACTCGCCGGCGATCTGCGGCAGGCCTTCCCGGGGATGACCGGATTCTCACGTGCAAACCTGATGTACATGCGCTCGTTCGCGGCGGCCTGGACCCGGGAGGCAATTGTCCAACGGCCGTTGGACAACTTGTCCTGGGGCCACAACATCGAGTTGCTCAGCAAACTGAAGAACACCGATGAACGGCTGGCGTACGCCGCCGCGGCAGTCGAACACGGCTGGTCCAGGGCCGTGCTCGTCCATCACATCAGCCTCCGGACCCTCGAGCGATCCGGACGAGCGATCAGCAACTTCGAACGTACGCTTCCGCCGGAGACCTCCGATCTCGCTCGAGAGATCGTCAAGGACCCCTACAACTTCGAGTTCCTCGGCGTCGGCGGCGAAGCCATGGAGCGCGAGATCGAGAAGGCCCTGGTCGACCACGTCACCGAGTTCTTGGTCGAGCTCGGGGTCGGGTTCGCGTACGTCGGGCGTCAGGTGTGCCTCGAGGTCGGTGGAGAGGACTTCTTCATCGACCTGCTCTTCTATCACCTCAGGCTGCGCTGCTACGTCGTCATCGAGCTCAAGGCCGGGAAGTTCAGGCCCGAGCACCTGGGGCAGCTCAACTTCTATCTGGCGGCGGTCGACGGGGAGATGGCGCATCCCGACGATGCCCCGACGATCGGGATCCTGCTGTGCCAGAGCCGCAACCAGGTTGTCGCGGAGTACTCGCTGCGCGGTTCAACACAGCCACTTGGTGTAGCCGAGTATCAGTTGCGGGCCAGCCTGCCGAGTGTCGAGCGCCTCCAGCAGGAGCTGAGCGGTCCTGAGTGAGCCTCAGGCACCGAGGGTCTTCAGCTTCTCGAGCATCCGACCCATGTGCGGGTCGAACGGGCCCGGGTCGGCGGCGCGGATCTCGGAGGGTGTCCACCAGCGAACACCGGCATACTCCCGCTCGTCCGGCTCCAACGGGGCCTGGTGGTCGTGGGCGAGGACGAACCAGAGGCTGACGTCGGTGTGCGGGTCCGGGCGGTCGGGCCGGGTCGTGGCGACGGTGATGAACAACGGGAATGGTTCCTCGAGGCACTCCCGACGCACGGTGTCGGCGGGGTCCTCTCCCGGCTCGACGTGACCTCCCGACGGCAGCCACAGGCCCGACTTGCGGTGGTCGCCCAGCAGGATGTGGCCGCTGACGGGGTCGACGAGCAGGAAGTAGGAGACCAGGTGCTTGGCCGGCTCGGTCGGAGCGGTGGTGCGCCGGAACACGTCGTTGGTCACGCACAACCACGCCGACGCGTCGGCGATGTGACCGCTCTCCACGTCGTCCATCGGCTCGATCGAGTCCACCATGATCGTGATGTCGGTCAGCAGTCGGTCCTCCGGGCTCATGGTCGTGCACCGTAGCGGCGAGCACCGACATCCCGGCCAGGTGCGGTGCCAGGTGAGTGCGACACGATGTGACGGTTGTCGCAGGTCATTGCGTTGCATGGTTGTGCACCGCTAGCGTTTCGATGTTTCATCCAGATTTCCGTGCGGGGGTACGCAATGACCGAGACGTCGATCAGCATCGACAAAGAGCTGTTGGCCGAGGCGAGAAAGATCGCCGGGACGACGACCAACCAGGCTGCGATCGACCACGCGCTGCGTGATCTGGTCGAGCGTGAGGCCGCCTCGGCGGAGTTCGACCGCATCGTCTCGCGCGAGCTCGGTGACACGAAGGTCACGCTGGAGTTCTGAGCTCGCCGAGCTCGTCCAACGGGACCGGCCAGAAGTCTTGGTCGGTCGCGAGATGGATGACATCGACCGGCACCGCCGCCACCGCACACGCCCCGTATAGATGGGCGGCGTTCTTCCGGTCCGACAGGCTCGGTGGTCCTCCGCCCGGCCGGCACAGCAGGAGCTCGACCCGGTCGAAGCCCAGCTCACCGACTAGGTCGTGCAGCATCGTGGCGACGTTGGCAGCGCCGTCGTCGCCGATCTCGACAGGCACCTTCTCGATCTGACACAGCTGTGGGAACGGAACGCCGTCTGCACCGACGAGCATGAACCACAGCCGCGGCTCGGGCCAGCCGAGTGGGTTGATCAGGTGTCGCCAGGCGGCCTCGACGTCGGCCTGGGTGCGGAGGACTGGAGCGTACGGAATCTTGTCGGTCATGGGTCAAAGGCACCATGGCCCGTCGAGGAGGACAACGACGATCTCGTCGCCTGTGGATAACTCTGCTCATCCACAGGGTTTCGCCCGTAAGTGGCCCGCCGGCGACGCCTCAGGGCACGAGTCGGTGCTCCGGTCCCGACCAGCGCCGCCGCAACCAGCGGTCATGGGAGGCGACGACGATGGTGCCCGGGGTGACCCCGATCGCCTCCTCCAGCTCGCCTGCCAAGGTGAGCGAGATGTGGTTGGTGGGCTCGTCGAGAAGCAGCAGGTCCGGGCCGGTGGCGATGGCGATCGCCAGGTCGAGCCGCCGACGCTGGCCGACGCTCAGCGCACCGACGGGCCGGTTGAGGTCGCGCGGGTGGACCAGGCCGAGGTCACGTAGCGGCACCTGGGTCGCCAGCACCTCCCCCACCGACTCCAGGTAGACGTCGGAGACCCTGCGGCGCAGGTCCCCGAACTGCGGGTCCTGGGTGAGCTCCTCGACATGCCGGGCGCTGACCTGGACCTCCCCCGAGGTCGGCTTCACGCGCCCGGAGATCACTCCGAGCAGCGTGGACTTGCCGCTGCCGTTGGGCCCGGTGATCAGCAGGTGCTCGCCTGCCACGATGTCCAGGACCGGCAGGCTGACCCGCTCCTCGACCACCAGATCGCGTACGACGACCATCCTCCCGCTCGTGCCCGCGGCCGACAGCGCAGCATTGAGCCGCAGGGGCGGCGGTGGCTTGCGTACCTGTGCCTCCTCGGCCTCTTCCAGCCGCCGGTTGGCGTCCTTCTTGCGGCGGGCGACGGTGCGCTCGACGTTGCTGCCCTTGAACTTGTAGATGAACTTGTCGTTGTCGGTCGGGCCGCGGTTGTGGGCGATCGCGTCGTTGCCGATCTTGGTCGCGGTGCGCAGGCGCTTGAGCTCGTCCTGCTGCTCTGCGTACGTCTGCTCCCACCGCTCGCGAGCGGCCGCCCGTGCCTCCTCGTAGGCGCTCCACCCCCCTCCGAAGAGCCGGCCGCCGGCACCGTCGGTGCCGAAGGCGGTCGGGTCCAGGTCGAAGAGGCCGGTGGCGACCTCGTCGAGGAAGACTCGATCGTGGGAGGCCATCAGCACGGCCCCGGGGAGGTCGCGCAGGAACTCGCCCAGCACCGCGACCGCCTCGTCGTCGAGGTGGTTGGTGGGCTCGTCGAGCAGGAGCGCGTCGGGACGGCGGGTGATCGCGGTCGCCAGCGCCAGCCTGGTCCGCTGCCCGCCGGAGAGCGTGCTGATCGGACGTTCCCGGTCCAGGCCGCTGAGGCCGAGGCGCTCGGCGGCCAGGATGGCCCGCCGGTCGGCGTCCCACGCGTCGTGGGCAACGGCGAAGTCGAGCGCGCTCGCGTACGTCTCGGCGACCTCGGGATCGTCGAGTCGGTCAGCGAGCGTCTCGACCGTGGCGACGGCCTCCCGGAGTGGGCGCAGGGTGGTGGCGAGTACGTCCTCGATGCTCGCCGCGTCGCGGAACGGCGGCTCCTGCGGCAGCCAGACGAGGTCGTCGGGCGCCTCGAGCGTGCCTGTGCGTTGGGCGGTGGGCGGCAGCCGGTGTGCGATAGCGCGGAGCAACGTGGACTTGCCGGCACCGTTCTCCCCCACGAGCGCGATCCGCTCGCCCGGGGAGACGGTGAGGTCTATCCCGGCGAGGACGGAGCCGCTGCGGAAGGAGACGGAGAGGTCGCGGACGACGATCGGTCCGGAAACGATGGAAGATGACATGCAGCGCTGGCCTTCGGGTTCGAGGACGACCCGCCGGGCATGTGCCTCGGGCGCGAGTCGGAGGTCAGCGCAAGATCTTCATGATGAGTAAAGAATACGCGGCCGACGGCCGCGCCGTCCAACCGATTAACCGCGCAGGATCTTCTCCATCGCCTTGCCCTTGGCCAGCTCGTCGACCAGCTTGTCGAGGTAGCGCACCTGGCGCATGACCGGGTCCTCGATCTCCTGGACGCGCACGCCACAGACCACCCCGGTGATCAGCTCCGAGCTCGGATTGAGGTCGGCCGCGGCGAAGAACTCCTCGAAGCTCGTCCCCGCCTCGATGTGCTTCGCGATCGCGTCGTCATCGAAGCCGGTCAGCCAGGTGATCACCTGGTGCAGCTCGGCTGTGGTGCGGCCCTTCTTCTCCACCTTCGTCACATAGTGCGGGTAGACGGAGCCGAAGGGCATCTTGTAGACGCGCTCGAGGTTATCCACGCTCCCGAGCCTAACCCGGACGCTCCGCGACGAGCTGGTACATCCCGGCGATGCGTACGAACGGCTCCTGGTCGCACAGCTCGCGCTCGAGCTCGAGGAGGCGGTCGAAGTAGGCAGGGTCGTTCTTGGCGTCGTTGTCGGTGAGCAGGTCGTTGGCGATCCTGGTGCCGAAGCGGCCGGTGACCACTAACCCCGCAGAGGCGAGCTCGGCCTCGAGATCGCCCATGGCGATCTTGCGTACGTCATGGTCGAAGGTCACGGTGCGCTTGGTGTCCGCGCGCAGCTCGGTGAGCGCGGCCTCGGGACCGTCCGTGACCAGCTGGCGCAGCACCATGCTGGCCGGGTTGGGCACCATCACCGAGAGCATGCCGCCCGGGCGCACGGCGGCCGCCAGGCGGCGTACGTCTCCGGCGGCGGCCGAACGATAGTGCAGCACGAAGTGGCACAGGACGAGGTCCCACTCGCCCTCGGGCAGGTCGTCGAGACCGCCGGCGAGCGTGGCCAGGTCGGCACCAGCATCCGCGGCCCGACGCTTCGCCTCGGCCAGCCAGGACTCCGACGGGTCGAGGATCGTGACCTCGTGCCCGGCCAGCGCCAGCGGCAGCGCGTCCATCCCGTCCCCGCCGCCGACGTCGAGGATCCGCAGCCCCTCACCCAGCTCCGCACACTGGCGCCGGAGAATCTCCTCGACCACGGTGTAGCGGATCCGGCCCCACGGGGTCGCGGTGTAGGCGCGCCACTGCGCGAGCTTGTCGGAGAAGACGTCGGTCACGGCGGTGGAGCCTAACCGGCGTACGTCTGCTTTCCGCGGAGGAAGGTGGCGACGACGCGACCGGTGAGCTTGCGGTCGTGCCAGGGGTTGTTGCGCGAGAGCGAGAGCGAGCGGTCGCGATCCACGACGTAGCTCGCGGCCGGGTCGACCAGGGCCAGGTTGGCCGGCTCACCGACCTCGATCGGGCGCCCGTGCTCCTCCAGACCGGCGATCCGGGCCGGGGTCGTGGACATGACCCGGGCGACGCCGGCCCAGTCCAGCAGACCCGAGGAGACCATGACGGTCGAGACGACCGAGAGCGCCTCCTCGAGCCCGAGCATCCCGAACGCGGCGTCGACGAAGGCGTGCTCCTTGTCCTGGCGCGCGTGCGGGGCGTGGTCGGTGGCGACCGCGTCGATGGTGCCGTCAGCCAGCGCCGTACGCAGGGCCTCGACGTCCTCGGCGGGGCGCAGGGGCGGGTTGACCTTGAAGGTCGGGTCGTAGCCGGCGAGCAGGTCGGTGGTCAGCAGCAGGTGGTGCGGGGTGACCTCCGCGGTGACGGCCCAGCTGCCGTCCTTCTCCGCCTGTGCCTTCGCCCAGCGCAGCACCTCGACGGTGCCGGCGGTGGAGGCGTGGGCGACGTGGACGCGCGAGCCGGTGTGGCGGGCGAGCATCACGTCGCGGGCGACGATGACCTCCTCCGCCACTCCCGGCCAGCCGGGCAGACCGAGGCGCCCGGAGAGCTCACCCTCGTGGCAGCAGGCCGAGCCGTAGGGCGCCAGCGAGGGGTCCTGGGAGTGCTGGGAGATCACGCCGCCGAACGCCTTGACGTACTCCAGCGCCCGCCGCATGACGCGCGGGTCCGAGACACAGCGGCCGTCGTCGGAGAAGACCTTGACGCCTGCCCGGGAACGGTTCATCAGGGACAGCTCGGCGAGTTCCTCACCGGCCAGCCCCTTGGTCACCGCGCCGACCGGGAAGACGTCGGCCAGCCCGGCCTCGCGGCCGAGGTCCCACACCGAGACCGCGGCCTCGGCCGTGTCGGTGACCGGCGAAGTGTTGGCCATCGCCAGCACCGCGGTGTAGCCGCCGGCAGCGGCCGCCGCCGCACCAGAGGCGACCGTCTCGGCATCCTCGCGGCCCGGCTGGCGCAGGTGGGTGTGCAGGTCGACCAGACCCGGGAGGAGGACGAGGCCGGAGGCGTCGACCACCTCATCGACGGTCGCCGACAGCGTGCCGATCTCTCGGATCACTCCCCCGTCGACATGGACATCGGTCGGCTCGGCCCCGAGGACGGAGACTCCCTTGATCAACAGGCTCATGCGGACTCCTCGCCGGCAAGCAGGTGGTAGAGGACGGACATCCGGACCGCGACCCCGGCCGAGACCTGGTCGAGGATCCGCGAGGAGGCGGCGTCGGCGGCCTCGGGAGAGATCTCCAGGCCACGGTTCATCGGCCCGGGGTGCAGGATCGGCGCGCCCTCGCGCAGCATGCCGAGCCGCTGGCGGGTGAGCCCGTAGCCGACGGTGTACTCCCGTGAGGTCGGGAAGTAGCCACCGCTCATCCGCTCCCGCTGGACGCGGAGCATCATCACCGCGTCGACCTCCGGCAGCACGTCGTCCAGCGAGTAGGAGGTGGCGAAGCCGTCGGCCTTGGCCCACTCGGTGATGCCCGAGGGCATCAGCGTGGGCGGGGCGACGGCGACCACGGAGGCGCCGAGCTTGATCAGCGACTTCACGTTGGACCGGAACACCCGCGAGTGGGTCAGGTCGCCGACGATCGCGATCCGCTTGCCCTCCAGCGAGCCGGGTCCGCCGAGCTGGCGTTGGAGCGTGTAGCCGTCGAGGAGCGCCTGGGTCGGGTGCTCGTGCATCCCGTCGCCGGCGTTGATCACGGGGATGTCGAGCCAGCCCGCGACCTGATGGGCCGCGCCGGAGGCCGAGTGACGCATCACCAGGCCGTCGACGCCCATCGCGGTCACGGTCAGCACGGTGTCGCGCAGCGACTCGCCCTTCGAGGCCGAGGAGCCCTTCGCCGACAGGTTGATCACGTCGGCCGAGAGCCACTTGCCCGCGATCTCGAAGGAGGACCGGGTGCGGGTCGAGTCCTCGAAGAAGAGGTTGATCACCGTACGCCCGCGCAGCGCCGGAAGCTTCTTGACCTCGCGCTTCTGGACGTCGTGCATCTCGGCGGCGGTCGCGAAGAGCTGTTGGATCTCCTCGGCGCTCACGTCGTCGATGGACAGCAGATGCTTCGTCATGCCGGAACCCCCTCGAGCTCCACGATGCGTACCTCGTCGATGCCGTCGATCTCCTCCAGGCGCAGCCCGACCCGCTCGGAGCGGGCGGTCGGGAGGTTCTTGCCGACGTGGTCGGCCCGGATCGGCAGCTGGCGGTGGCCGCGGTCGACGAGAACGGCCAGACGTACGACCGCGGGGCGGCCGTAGTCGGCCAGGGCGTCGAGCGCGGCGCGGACGGTGCGGCCCGAGAAGAGCACGTCGTCGACCAGCACCACGGTCTTGCCGTCGATGCCGACGGGCGGGATCTCGGTGTGGTGCGGAGCGCGCGTGGGATGAGTGCGCAGGTCGTCGCGGTACATCGTCACGTCGAGCGCGCCGTGCGCGACCGGATGGCCCTCGGCGGCCTCGATCCGCGTGGCGATCCGCTTGGCCAGCGGCACCCCGCGGGTGTGCAGACCCAGCAGCACCAGGTCTTCCGCATCGCGGTTGCGCTCCAGGATCTCGTGGGAGATCCGGGTCAGCGCCCGGGAGATGTCACGGGCATCGAGCACGACGCGGCCTTCGGCCGCAGGCTCTTGGACAACACCAGACAAGGTTGTGGTCTCCTTCTCCGCCTCACGGGACGGCTCGTTAAAGGATCGGCCCAACCCTATCCTCACTCCAGGTCGATGAGCACTTTCCCGACGGCACCCGCCTCGACCGCGTCGTGGGCGGCGGCGGTCTCCTCGAGCCGGTAGTGGTGAAGAGGTACGCCACCCTCGGGCCCCACACGCAGCGCCCCTGCCGCCACGGCGGCGGCGACGTCCTCGGCCGCGGCCTGGATCTGTGCCGGCTCGATGCGGTAGAGCTGGAGGAACTGGTAGCGCAAGTTGAGCGAGAACGTCGTTCGCACGGGCAGGGTGAGCTCGTCGCCGCCGTTGTTCGCGTAGATCGCGATCGTGCCGCGATTGGCGATGACAGCGAGGTCGAGGTCGTTGTTGACCGCAGGGGCGACCTCGACGATCTGGTCGACGCCGTCGGGCGCGATCTCGCGGATCTCGGCGGCCGGGTCGCCCTCGCGGTAGTTGACGATGTGGTGCGCCCCGGCGGCCTTCGCCAGCGCCGCCTTCTCTGCGGAGCTGACCGTGGTGATCACCGTCGCGCCCGCCCATACGGCGAGCTGGATCGCGGCGTTGCCGACCGCTCCGGCACCGCCGTGGACGAGGATGGTGAGGCCGCTGAACGACTCCGGGGCCACCCGCTCGACCGCGCCGGAGGTGAGCGCCCGATGGGCGGTCATCGCCGGGACCCCGAGCGAGGCGCCGAGGTCGTAGGAGGCGCCCGCGGCCAGCTCGACGGCCTTGTGGGCCGGCACGGTGACGTACTCCGCGGCGGTCCCCCAGGCCTGCCCGTGCTGGACCATGTAGAGCCAGACGGGCTGACCGACGATGTGGGTGGTGACGCCCTCGCCGATCTCCTCGACCACGCCCGCGCCGTCCTGGCCCGGGGTCGCCTCGGGAGTCGTGAGGGTCGCGCTGACGCCGGCGCGTACCTTCCAGTCGGTGGGGTTGACCCCCGCCCGCACCAGCCTGACCAGGACCTCGCCCGGGCCGGGCTTCGGCACCGCTCGTTCAGCGAGCTTCATGACAGACGACGGGCCATTCTCGGCATAGACGATCGCGCGCATACGGCGACCCTAGCGTGGAACTGGACGGGCACTTCATGGACTTGTGGGGTGTTTCAGTGCCCGTCATGTCCAGGGATACCCGGTCGACCGGGTATCCCTGGGACATGGTTAAAGGGCGTGGGCCATCCCAGCGCAGGCCTTCAGCCACGACATCTTGGTCTCCTCCGAGAGCTGGGAGTACTGCACCGTGGACCCCGCGACGAGCACCGGGTCGAACGGGACCCGGTAGACCCCGCGGGTGCGCTGCGTGTAGACCTCGGTGAGGTCGCGGGCCAGGTTGGTGTCGACCTTCGGGGACGGGTCGGAGAGCACGGTGATCGTCTTCAGCTTGAGGTCGGCATAGCCCGACTCTTGGAGCGCGTCGAGCATCCACAGGCCGCTGTAGCCGGTGTCCTCGCGCACCGTCGAGGTGACCACGAGCAGGTCGGCCGTGTCGGCGGCGGCCAGCCAGTTCTCGGCACGCATGTTGTTGCCGGTGTCGACCAGGATCACCTTGTAGAAGCGCTCCAGCAGCTGGTGCACCTGCCCGAAGTCGTCGGCATGGATCTGGCCGGTGACATCGGGCCGCTCGTCGGAGGCGAGCACGTCGAAGTGGGCGTCGCCCTGGGAGCGTACGAAGGCACCGAGGTCGCCGATGCGCGACTGGTAGACGTTGTTGAACGCGGCCAGGTTGTCGAGCAGCTCGCGGGTGGTGTTGCGGTGGGTGCTCCGCATGCCGCGGATGCCGAGGGTGCCGCGGGTCTCGTTGTTGTCCCAGGCCACGATCCCGCCACCGCGCACGGTGCCGAAGGTGTAGCCCGCCGCGAGCACGCCGGTGGTCTTGGCGGCGCCGCCCTTGGGATTGATGAAGACAATCGTGCGCGGTCCGTCGAAGTCGCGCTGGATCATCGCCCGGTCCTGCTCGTAGGCGACCTCGTCCTGCCCCATCTTCGGGCTGATCAGCCCGCCGGACATCCTGCGGATCGCGCCTCGCCAGCCCCAGGTCGCGGGGCCGAACCCTGCCGACTCCGCGCGCCGGTCGAGGAAGTCGGTCGCGCTGGGGACCTCCTGGCCATGGACGCCCGGGGGTGGCGGCGTCACCGCCGCCGGAGGGGGCGGGGCGGGTGTCGTGGTGACCTGTGGGTTGGTGATGCGAGTCGCCTCCTGACTCGGGTCCGGATGGGGCTGGGTGGGGGGCATCGGCGGCCGTCCCGCCGTGTTCGGCGGGGGCGGCGTCACCCAGTGCGAGGGTGCGCCGGCCGGCCGGGTGCGCGAGTCCGGCTCGTCGTAGGGGTTGTTCTCCTGCGTCATGCGCTCTCCGAATACGGGTGCTTGGTTACGGCCTCCATCACAGCCTTGGGTCCAAACATACGGTCCCGACCGAAGCAATCGTCGATAACCGGAAAACACACGCGTCGCGCCGCACCCGAAATGACGCTACGCCTGCCCGGAACGGTCCCGGACAGGCGTACGTCTCATGCTGATCAGGCCTTGGCGAGGTCCTTCGCGACCGCGGCGAGCACGCCGTTGACGAAGGACGGCGAGTCGTCGGTCGACAGCTCGGTCACCAGAGCGGTGGCCTCGCTGATGGCGACCTCGGCGGCGACATCGCCGTCGAGGAGCTCCCAGACGCCGAGGCGGAGGACGTTGCGGTCCACCGCGGGCATCCGGGCCAGCGACCAGTCTTTGGCGAAGGCGGCGATCAGGGCGTCGATGCGCTCGGACTCGGCGACCACGCCACGGACGAGCTTGACCGTGAACGGGTTGTTGGGCACCTGACCCTCGCGGATCTGCTGGTCGAGCAGATCACCCGCGGAGAGTCCACGGGCTTCGGCGGCGAAGAGCAGGTCGAGCGCGCGCTTACGGGCCTTGGTGCGGGCGGTGGCGACGTGAGCCACAGGTCAGCCCTTGACGCGGGAGAGGTAGGAACCGCCCTCACGGGTGTCGACCTTGATCTTCTCGCCCTGCTCGATGAAGAGCGGCACCTGGATCTCGGCGCCGGTCTCCAGGGTGGCGGGCTTGGTGCGGCCGGTGGCCGAGTCACCCATGACGCCGGGCTCGGTGTAGGAGATCACGAGCTCGACCGACGGCGGGAGCTCGACGAAGAGCACGCGACCCTCGTTGGTGGCCAGAATGACCTCCTGGTTCTCCAGGAGGAACCCGGCGCCGTCGCCGATGATCTCCGGGCCGACCTCGACCTGGTCGAAGTCCGCGACGTCCATGAAGACGAAGTTGTTGCCGTCGTTGTAGAGGTACTGGAACGAGCGGCGGTCGACCGTGGCCGTCTCGACCTTCGTGCCGGCGTTGAAGGTCTTGTCGACGTTCTTGCCCGACTCGACGTTCTTCAGCTTGGTGCGGACGAAGGCCGGACCCTTGCCGGGCTTCACGTGCTGGAACTCGACCACCTGCCAGAGCTGGCCCTCGATCTTCAGCACCATGCCGTTCTTGAGGTCGTTCGTCGTCGCCATAACCGTCCGTCAGCCTTCGTCTCTTTGACCTGCACCGATGCAGGCTTCAATTGTCAATGTTCGTCAGGGTTCGCAGGGCCACCAAGGGCCTCGGAGAATCCTATCCGCGAGTCCGCACAGGGCCGAATCAAGCGAGGATCGCGACCTTCCCGGCGAGATCCACCAGTGACAGTACGCCGACGACCAGCGCCAGCGCGCGCAGGACCCACAGCGTGGCGCTCCCCGCGGTCCCCGTCTGCGGAGGGACCGACCATGCGGCCAGGATCCACCGCTCCGCGACCACCGTCAGCGCGGCACCGTACGCCGCGGGGACCGCCACGAACGCCAGCACCGAGACCAGGGCCGGCTCGAGCAGGGTGAAGTCGACGCCGTCGGTGTGGACGAGGAGGTTGCCCACCCCCATACCGGCGGCGAGGGTGACGCTGAGGACCCGGAACCACCACGGCCCGAACAGCAGCCACCGGACGAGCAGGTAGAGCACCGCACCGACGACACCGAGGATCGTGGCGATCGCGACGAGGTTGAGCGAGCCGCTCAGGGTGAACCGCCCCATCTCGAACCCGTCGTCGCTGGTCACGCCGTCGGCCGCCGGAGTGAGCCGGATGAGCAGATACATCACGATCCGCCCGCCGACGCCGCCGATCAGAGCACCGAGCACCCCGCCGGCGAGCAGCACGGCGAGCACCCGCGCGAGACCTGCCACCAGCCCACCCATGGGCCCACGGTGGCCCTGAGACTGGGGTACGCCCGGAACCCGGGGCAGCGGTCGCCAATATGGGTCAGGGACCGGCCACGGATTGGTCAGGCGTCGCCGAGCTTCGAGGCGATGACTGAGAGCGCCTCGTGGTAGCCGTCGATGCCCTTGCCTGCGACGACAGCGATCGCGTGGTCGGTGACCACGCTGGTGTGCCGGAACACCTCGGGGCGCTTGGTCGGGTCGGAAATGTGCACCTCGACGAGCGGAGCGGTCAGCTGCGCGCAGGCGTCGTAGATGGCGTACGAGTAATGGGTCCAGGCGGCGGCGTTTAGCACGACCGGGATCTCCTTGTCGGCCGCGGCGTTGAGCCAGTCGACCATGTTGCCCTCGTGGTTGGTCTGACGTACGTCCACGGCGAAGCCGAGCGCATGACCCCAGTCGACGCACATCGCGGCGAGCTCGTCGTGGGTGGTGTGCCCGTAGATCTCGGGCTGACGCTTCCCGAGACGTCCGAGGTTGGGGCCGTTGAGGACCAGGACCGGCTGCAGCTTCTTGCTCACCCGGCCATCCTGTCACGGGCTCCCGACGGTCTTTGGGGCTGTCTCGACACGGTGACGGCGATCCCAATCTAAGCGCTCACTTATATTGTGCGACACTGGATCCGACACCAGCAGACTCCGACACGAGGATGGCCGATGAGCGAACTCCGCACCAGCACCCAGGCGCGCGGCGATCGCAGCCGCGCCCGTCTGCTCGACGCGGCGGTCCAGGCGTTCTCCGCCAAGGGGTTCCATGGCACCAGCACCCGCGACATCGCCACGGCGGCGGGGTTGAGCCCGGCGGCGGTCTATGTGCACCACCGCTCCAAGGAGGAGCTCCTGCACGCGATCGCGGTGCGTGGCCACGAGGTGATCCTCGAGGCGGTCACCGACGCGACCCGCGCCGACGCCACGCCCGCCGAGCGGGTCGCCGCCGCCGTACGCACCTATGTCCTCTTCCACGCCCGCTCACACACGACGGCCCGGGTCATCAACTACGAGCTCGCCGCGCTGACCGAGGAGCACTTCCGCGAGATCGCCGGACTGCGCCGCGCCATCGACACCGTCATGCGTGAGGTCGTCGAGGAAGGCGTACGCAGCGGCGACTTCGACACCCCCGACCCCGCCAAGGCCGCCACCGCCCTGCTCTCGCTCGGCATCGACCTGGCCCGCTGGTACCGCGACGACGGCTCCTGGACTCCCGACGCCCTCGCCGACTTCTATGCCGACCTGGCGCTCCGCGCCGTCGGCGCCCGCCCCTGACCCCTACAAGGAAGCACCCGAGGAGACAACACCGCCATGCGCCGCACCATCTACACCGAGGACCACCAGTCCTTCCGCGAGACCATCCGCTCGTTCATCGAGAAGGAGGTCTCCCCCGTCTATGACGAGTGGTACGAGGCCGGGATCGTCCCCCACGACTTCTACCTCAAGCTCGGCGAGCTCGGTGTGTGGGGCATCCAGGTGCCCGAGGAGTACGGCGGCGCCGGGATCGAGTCGTTCAAGTACTCCGCGGTGATGACCGAGGAGCTCGCCCGCGCCGGCGTCTCCTTCGGCGGTTCGTCCGTCCATGTCGGGCTGTGCCTGCCCTATCTCCTCAACCTCGGCACCAAGGAGCAGATGGAGCGCTGGATGCCCGGCTTCGTCTCCGGTGAGGAGATGTGGGCGATCGCGATGACCGAGCCCGGCACCGGCTCCGACCTCGCCGGGATGACCACCAACGCCAAGCTCACCGAGGACGGCAAGCACTACGTCCTCAACGGCGCCAAGACCTTCATCACCGGCGGTGTCAACGCCGACCGCGTGATCGTCTGCGCCCGCACCGCGCCGGCGACGCCCGAGGACCGGCGCGGCGGGATCACTCTGCTCGCCGTCGACACCTCGCTCCCGGGCTACGAGGTCGGCCGCAAGCTCGACAAGCTCGGGCTCAAGGTCTCCGACACCGCCGAGCTCTCCTTCACCGACGTGCACGTCCCCGCCGAGGACGTACTCGGCGAGGTCGGCAAGGGCTTCTCCTACCTCGGCCAGAACCTCCCCGTCGAGCGCCTCGGCATCGCCGTCGGCGCCTACGCGCAGGCCGCGGCCGCCGTCGAGTTCGCCAAGAAGTACGTCGCGGAGCGCAAGGTCTTCGGCACCACCGTCGCCTCCTTCCAGAACACCAAGTTCGAGCTCGCCGCGTGCAAGGCCGAGGTCGACGCCGCCGAGGCCGTGGTCGACCGCGCCATCGAGGCCGAGGATGCTGGCACCCTCACCGCCGCCGAGGCCGCCTCGGCCAAGCTGTTCTGCACCGAGGTCGCCCACCGCGTCATCGACCGCTGCCTCCAGCTCCACGGCGGCTACGGCTACATGAACGAGTACCCCATCGCCCGCCTCTACGCCGACAACCGCGTCAACCGCATCTACGGCGGCACCTCCGAGGTCATGAAGCTGATCATCGCTAAGGACATGGGTCTGTGACCTGCTAGAAGCCCTGCCGAGTCGGCTCGTCATGACGAGCCGACTCGGCATACGCTCGGAGCATGACGCCGCGCGAGGACGAGAATCGCCGCTTGCTGCGGGCGCGGGACGCGATGGACCGACACTACGCCGAGCCGCTCGACGTTGCTGCGATCGCCCGCGTCGCCCACGTGTCGCCGGCGCACTTCAGCCGCCGCTTCAAGGTGGTCTTCGGGGAGACGCCGCACCGCTATCTGCAGCGGCGGCGGATCGAGCGGTCGATGGCGCTGCTGCGGGACACCGCGACCCCGGTCACCGATGTCGCGCTCACGGTCGGCTTCAAGAGCCTCGGCACCTTCAGCCGTACGTTCCGCGACGTCGTCGGCACCTCACCGACCGACTACCGCGCCCGGGCCGACAGCCCGGCCGTTCCGGGATGTGTCGCCCGTGCCTGGATGCGGCCGGCGAGCTGAGCAGTTTCGGAGAAGCGCCCGGCGTCGAACCGCCGCAGACTGGTCACATGCTGACCAACATCAACATCACCGGAATCTACGTGCTCGACCAGGACGAGGCGCTCGACTTCTATGTCGGCAAGCTCGGGCTCGAGGTCGGGAGCGACGTCGACATGGGCTTCATGCGCTGGCTCACCATCCACCTTCCCGGCGACCCCGACCACCAGCTGCTGCTCGAGGTCCCGGGCGGCTCCCCCGCCCACAGCGAGGAGACGGCCGCCCAGCTGCGCGACCTGGTCACCAAGGGCGCCATGGGCGCCGTCGTCATCTTCAACACCGACGACTGCGAGAAGCTCTACGAGGAGCTCTCCGCCAAGGGCGTCGAGTTCACCGACAAGCCGACCAAGCAGCCGTACGGCATCGACTGCGCCTTCCGCGACCCCTTCGGCAACCACATCCGTGCCACCCAGCGTGTCGAGGGCCCCGTCGAGGTCACCGACGAGGACATCGCGCGCTGGTCTGGGAAGTGAGTCGAACCACGGAAGGAATTTTCCTTCCGTCCACGCCGACCGACGCCATCCAGGCGACCGACGTCAGCCGGCGACGACCGCGTACGCCTCGCGCAGCTGCTCTTCGGACGGACCGGTGAGGATGCGGGGGTCGGCGAGGTCGTGGAGAACGAGGAAGCGGAGGACGGAGCCGCGGGCCTTCTTGTCGACCCGCATGGCACCGATGAGGTCGTCGAAGCTGGCCTCGACGCCCAGCTCTTTGACGGTGGTCGGGAGGCCGACCTTCGCGAAGGTCGGCGCGTGCCGGGCGGCGACGTCGTCGGAGAGGACTCCGGCGAGCCGTGCGAGCTCGGCGGCGTACACGCACCCGACGGCGACCGCGTCACCGTGGCGGATCGAGAAGCCGGAGTGCTTCTCGAGCGCGTGGGCGAGCGTGTGGCCGTAGTTGAGCGTTTCGCGGCCGGGGTGGCCGTCGGCGCCACCGGTCTCCTTCAGGTCGGCTGCGACGACCTCGGCCTTGACGCGGATCGCGCGCTCGACCAGCTCGGCGAGAACGGGCGAGGAAGCGGTGATCTTGTCGGTCTCGTCGACCAGGCGCAGGATCTCGGGGTCGGCGATGAAGCCGCACTTGACGACCTCGCCGAGACCGGCGATCAGGTCGGCCTCCGGCAGGGTCTCGAGCAGGGCGAGGTCGCACAGTACGCCGGCGGGCTCGTGGAACGCGCCGACGAGGTTCTTCCCGGCAGCGGTGTTGACGCCGGTCTTGCCGCCGACCGCGGCATCGACCATGGCGAGCACCGTGGTGGGCACGTGCACGACGCGTACGCCGCGCAGCCAGCCGGCCGCGACGAAACCGCCGAGATCGGTCGTCGCGCCGCCACCGAAGGTGACGACGGCGTCGGAGCGGGTGAAGCCCTTCTCCCCCAGCGCCTCCCAGCAGTCGTTGGCGACTGCGACCGTCTTCTGGTCCTCGCCGCTGGGCAGCCCGAGGCCGAGCACGTCGTAGTGCTTCAGCAGCTCCTCGAGCACCGGCTCGGCATACTCGGCCAGGTCGGCGGCGTAGAGGAACGCCACCCGCTGGACGCTCTCGCCCAGGAGTCCCTGGAGACGGCCGGCGAGGCCAGAGCCGATGACGACGTCGTACGCTGCGGCGCTCTCGACCCTGATGACGGTGCTGACAGGTTCGGTCACATCTACTCCGTGGTGTTCAGCGCGGTGAGGGCGGTGGCGAGCTCGGCGGCGACATCATCGGCCGAGCGGCCGTCGGTGTCGACGACCAGCGTCGCGACCGACTCATAGATCGGTGCGCGCTCCTCCAGGAGCGTCTTGATGCGGCCGCGTACGTTGCCGAGCAGCATCGGACGACCCGAGCCGAGCCCGACCCGCTTGACCGCGTCCGCGACCCCGACCCGCAGGTAGACGACGGTGTGCTCCTTGAGCAGGATCTGGGTTCGATCAGCCAGGACTGAGCCGCCGCCGAGGGAGACGACCCCGTAGTGCTCGGCGAGCGCGGCGGCGACGGCGTCGGCCTCGACCGCACGGAAGTGCGCCTCGCCCTCGTCGACGAAGATGTCCTGCACGCTTTTGCCGGCGGCAGCCGCGATGTCCTCGTCGGTGTCACGCAGGGTGACCCCGAGACGGGAGGCGAGCAGCGCTCCGACAGTCGACTTCCCCGCACCCATCGGGCCGACGAGCACGACAGCCGCCATCACACGTACCTCAGGTTCGCGAGGTAGGACTCGGCGTTGCGCTTGGTCTCGCCGACCGAGTCGCCACCGAACTTCTCCAGCGTCGCCTCGGCCAGCACGAGCGCGACCATCGCCTCGGCGACCACACCGGCGGCGGGTACCGCGCAGACGTCGGAGCGCTGGTGGTGTGCGACGGCCTCCTCACCGGTGGCCACGTCGACGGTGCGCAGCGCACGCGGCACGGTCGCGATCGGCTTCATCGCGGCGCGTACGCGCAGGATCTCGCCGGTCGACATGCCGCCCTCGGTGCCGCCGGAACGCCCGGAGGCGCGGCGGATGCCGTCGGCGGAGGGAACGATCTCGTCATGGGCCTTGGAGCCCGGGGTCGCGGCGAGCTCGAAGCCGTCACCGACCTCGACACCCTTGATCGCCTGGATGCCCATCAGCGCACCGGCCAGGCGCGCGTCGAGGCGCCGATCCCAGTGCACGTGGGAGCCGAGGCCCGGCGGCAGCCCGTGGACGACGACCTCGACGACGCCGCCGAGGGTGTCACCGTCCTTGTGGGCCTCGTCGATGCGGGCGACCATCTGCTTGGAGCCGTCGGGGTCGAGCACCCGCACCGGGTCCTCGTCCAGGCGCGCCACGTCCTCGGGAGCGGGGACCTCGCGGCCGGGCGTACGGACTCCGCCGATCTCCAGGACGTGGGAGACCAGGCGGACGCCGAGCGCCTGCTCGAGGAAGGCCGAGGCGACCGCGCCGAGCGCGACGCGGGCCGCGGTCTCGCGCGCCGAGGCACGTTCCAGGATCGGGCGGGCGTCGTCGAAGTCGTACTTCTGCATCCCGACCAGGTCGGCGTGACCGGGCCGCGGACGGGTCAGCGGCGCGTTGCGCGCCTGGCTGGCCAGCACGTCGGCGTCGACCGGGTCGGAGGCCATCACGGTCTCCCACTTGGGCCACTCGGTGTTGCCGACCTCGATCGCGACCGGACCGCCCTGCGACTCCCCGTGGCGTACGCCGCCGGTGATCCGCACCTGGTCCTTCTCGAACTTCATCCGGGCACCGCGGCCATAGCCGAGCCGCCGCCGGGCCAGGGCATCAGCGATGTCGTCAGAGGTGATCCGGACGTGGGCGGGCAGACCCTCCATCACGGCCGTCAGGGACGGACCATGGGACTCGCCCGCAGTGAGCCAACGCAACATGACGTCAGTCTTTCATCCCGGTCACGCCACCCTGTGCACCCGGGCTCAAAGCGAGACAGCGCACGCACCGACGAGCATGCCCAGAATCATGAAAGGGCCGTACGCCAGGGGCTCGCGCATCGCCGTCCGCGAGCGTTGGGCGACGGCGCGTCCGATGCCCCAGACACCGAAGATCGCCAGCCCTGCCCACAGCCCGACCGCCAACTGCTCCCAGCCGAGGCGACCGAGGACCAGCCCGACGAGCCCCGCGAGCCGTACGTCGCCGAAGCCCATCGCGTGCGGCAGCATCCGCCACAGCAACCAGAACGCCGAGCGCGCGACCACCAGCCCGGCGAGGGCTCCGAGGGCCGCCGCGGTGTCGCGCGTCCAGAGCCACTCGGCGGCGAGCAGGCCGAGCCCGACCGCGGTCGCCACCAGGATCGGCGCCTTCGGCAGCCGCTGGACGCGCCAGTCGACATAGGCGAGCAGCACGCAGAGAGGTAGGAGCGGCACCAGCGCCACCATCAGCCGCGAGGGCTCCACCCGCCAGGCGAGCAGCCCGGCGAGCGCCGCGGAGGCGGCCACAGCAAGGGGCAGGAGCGGCGCCCACCCGGCCACCGTGGCGTAGGGGATCTCCGGCGGGTCGTCGACCGGTTCGGGGAGCCGGCGAAGCAGTGCCGGCACCCCGAGAGCGAGCAGTCCGGCGACGGCCGCACTCACCAGCACGACCGCCCCAGGACTCATGCCGGTGTCGGCTCCAGGATGCCCAGCGCCTTCTCACCCGCTGCCCGCATCGCGGCGAGCGGCGCGGTCCGGCCGGTGACGAGCTCGAACTGCAGCACCGCCTGGTGCACGAGCAGATCCAGACCGCTCACCGCCACACCGGGTGCGACGGACAGCAGCGGCGAGGGCCACGGGTCGTAGACGACGTCGAAGACGACCGGCGTCGAGGCCCAGCGGTCGATGAGGTCCGGGGTCTGCGCCTTCGCCGGGACGGTGGAGACGACCGCATCCACACCGTGGACCGCCGAGTCCAGCGGAAGCACCGAGACGACGGGCTTGCTCGGGTGACGCGAGATCATCTCGATCGTCTCCCCCGCCGCACCCGGGTTGCGCGCCAGGAGCGTGATCCGGGAGGCACCCAGCTCGGCGAGCGCGAGGCCCGTGGAGGCCGCGGTCGCGCCGGCGCCCAGGATCGCGCCGGACGTGCAGGAGAACCCCTCGCCCGCGCGTTCCCGGATCGCCGCGACCGCCCCGGGCAGGTCGGTGTTGTCCCCCACCCAGCCGTGCGATGAGCGCACCAGCGTGTTGACCGCCCCCACGAGCCGCGCCCGCGGCGACATCGACCGCGCCAGTTCGTACGCCTCCCGCTTGAGCGGCATCGTCACCGACAGCCCACGCCACCGGCTCGGCGGCCAGTCGCCGCCGAGGTCGGCGACGTACTTCGCCAGGCCACCGGCCTGCACGCGCGTCGACGTGTAGGACCAGTCGGACATCTCCAGCTCGGCGTACGCAGCTTGGTGGAGGGTCGGAGAGAGCGAGTGATCGATCGGATCACCCAGGACAGCGCACTTCACTCAGGTCTTCTCCTCAGCAGCTCTTGGACTCGGTTGCGCAGTAGTCCTTGTACTCGGCCTTGAACTTCAAGAACTGGTCATAGTTCTTGGCGAACTTCGTCTCGCCGGTCTTCAGGTTGACGGTCACGTAGTAGTACCAATCACCGTCAGCCGGGTTGAGCGCGGCCTGGATCGCTTCATCACCCGGCGCACCGATCGGCCCTGGAGGCAGACCCTTGTTGGTGTAGGTGTTGTAGGGCGAGTCGACAGACTGCACGTTGACCCCACCGAGCTCGGTGCTTCCAGACTTCCCGAGCGCATAGTTGACCGTCGCGTCGATCTGAAGGAAGCCAGCCTGGCCGGCCGTGCCCGGATTCTCGACTCGGTTGTAGATCACCCGGGCGATCTTGGACATGTCGTCGCCACGGCCCTCGGCCTCCACGAGAGAAGCCACGGTCATGATCTGCTCGGGCGTACATGCCTTGCCGCCGCCGCACTTGAGCTGCTTGGCGCGCGCCTCGATGTCGTTGTCGCCGAGCGCCTGCTCCCACCGGTCGACCATCATCGCCAGCATCTCGGTCGGGGTGGCGTCGGGCGGGAAAGCGTACGTCGCCGGGAAGAGGTATCCCTCGACGTTGCCCTTGGCGTAGTCGGGCAGCCCGATCGCCTCGGCGTCCTGGGCGGCCTTCTTGAACTCGGCCGGCTTCTTCTTGGTCTTCTCGGCGAGCACCTTGTAGATCGCCTTGGCGCGCGACCCCTCGGTGATGGTGACGTTGACCGTGTCGATGTTCTCCGGGTTGGCGAGGATCTCGACGACGTCGGCCGCCTTCATCTGCTTCTTCAGCGGGTAGAAGCCGACCTGGACGGTCAATCCCTCGGCGTTGGCCGCTTCGATGAAGGCGTCGACCGACTCCACCACGCCGATCTCCTTCAGGTTGCGGCCGACCGCCGAGACCGAGTCACCTTCGTTCACCTCGAAGGAGACGGGATCGGTGCCGGGGCCGGGGTAGTCGGCCGGCGGGGCAACCATGTCCTTGACGTAGTCGATCGCCCGGTCGCCCACGACGTAGAACCCACCGAGGACCACCGCCATCGCCACCAGCACGGCGAGGCAGCCACCGAAGCGTCGTTTGCGCTTGGGCGGCTCCTCGTCGAAGTAGGGATCGTGATCGGAGGGACCGCCCTCGAAGAAGGCAGGCTGCTGCTGGTAGGTCGGCCCGCCGTAGCCGCCCGGCCGCTGCGGCTGCTCCTGGCGGCCGTAACCCGGAGGCGGCGTGCCGGCACCGGGCGCCGGACGAGGCCCCGGGCGCCGACCCGGCTGCTGCGGAGGCATCTGCCCCGGCATCTGACCGGGGACCTGCCCTGGCATCTGCGGCGGCATCCGGCGCGGGTCTCGGGGATCCTGCGGAGGCTGCTGCCTCGGCGGGTAGCCACCGCGCGGATCGCGACCATGTGACCCCTGGCCAGGGCGACGCGGGTCGCGCGGGTCCGGGGGGTAGTAGCGCTCACTCAATGACCGACCTCAACGATCTCTCCAGGCGCGGTCCCCGAAGCGCGCTCACTGTCCAATGCGTGTTGCAGGATCACAACCGCTGCGGCCATGTCCACCACGGCTCGGCGGTCCTGACCCTTGCGCCCCCGGTCTCGGAGCATAGCCTCCGCGGAAACTGTTGTAAGTCGTTCGTCAACGAGGCGAACCGGGACCGGAGCCACTCGCCGCGCCAAGGACGCAGCGAAGTTCCGGACCTTAGCAGTCGCCGGGTTCTCCCCTCCCTTGAGGGACCGGGGCAGCCCGACGACCACCTCGAGCATCGTCGACTCCTCGGCGATCTCGGCGACGATCGCCTGCAGACGCGCGAGGTCTCCGCGGCCCTTCTTGACCGTCTCCAGCGGCGTCGCCAGGAACCCCGTGGGGTCACTCCTGGCGACGCCGATCCGGGCGTCGCCAGGATCGAGACCGAGGCGTACGCCGTGCCGCATCAGGCTTGCGCGACCAGCGTCGCGACCATTCCGAGCGCGGTGTCGATCTTGGACACGTCCGTGCCACCGCCCTGGGCGAAGTCCGGCTTGCCACCGCCGCGACCACCCACGACCGGCGCGAGCTCCTTGATCAGGTCACCCGCCTTGACGCCCTTGGCGATGCCGCCCGGGTTGACCGCGGCCACGACCGCGACCTTGTCATCAGCGTCGCCGATGAGCACGACAGCCGCCGGCGCTTCCCCGAGCCGGGAGCGTACGTCCTGGGCGAGCGTGCGCGCGTCGCCGCCGCTCACACCCGGGACCCGCTGGGCGACGAGCTGGACGCCGTTGACGTCGACCGCGGAGGCCGCGATCGAGCCACCGGAGGCGAGCAGCTGTGCCGTACGCGCCCGCGCGATCTCCTTCTCGGCGGCCTTGAGGCGCTCCATCAGGTCGGAGACCCTGCCGACGACGTCGTCGGACTTCGTCTTGAGCAGCAGGTTGAGCTCGGAGACCACGTCGCGCTCACGGGCGAGGTAGTTGAAGCCCTCGACGCCCGTGTAGGCCTCGATGCGCCGGTTGCCGGAGCCGACCGAGGCCTCCGAGGTGACCACGACCGTGCCGATCTGGGCGGAGTGGTCCACGTGAGTGCCGCCGCACAGCTCACGCGACCAGGGGCCGCCGATCTCGACGACCCGCACCTTGGAGTCGTCGTAGGTCTCGCCGAAGAGCGCGATCGCGCCCCACTCCTTGGCCTGCGGCAGGGTCATGTAGTCCCACGCGACCGGCAGGTCGGCCCGCAGCGCGTTGTTGGAGACCTCCTCGATCTCGTGCATCTGCTCGGGGGTCAGTCCCTTGGTCCAGCCGTAGTCGAGACGCAGATAGCCGGGGCGGTTGTAGGAGCCCGACTGCAGCGCGGTCGGCCCGAGCACCTCGCGCAGCGCCGCGTGCACCACGTGGGTGCCGGAGTGCGCCTGGCGGGCGCCGAGACGCCACTCGGGGTCGACCTGGGCGTGCACGAGCCCGGTCGACATATCTGGGCCACCGTGGAACTCGCCGTCGACGACCCGGACCTGGTGCACCACGAGGCCCTTGACCGGCCGCTGCACGTCGACGACCTCGAGCCGGCCGCCGTCGAACTCGATGATGCCCGCGTCGGCGGACTGGCCACCGGACTCGGCGTAGAACGGGGTGCGGTCGAGGACGATCTCACCGATCTCCTCGGGACCGAGCACGTCGACCCGCTTGCCCTCCTTGAGGAGAGCGATCGGCTTCGACTCGGTGTCGAGGGTCGTGTAGGCCTGCCAGTCGGTCGGCCCGTTGGTGTCGAGGATGCCGCGGTAGACCGACACGTCGGCGTGCTGGCCCTTCTTGGCGCGCGCGTCGGCCTTGGCCCGCTCACGCTGCTCGGTCATCAGACCGCGGAAGCCCGGCTCGTCGACCTCGAGACCCGCCTCGGCGGCCATCTCGAGGGTCAGGTCGATCGGGAAGCCGTACGTGTCGTGGAGCTGGAACGCCTTGGCACCCGTGAACGTGGTGGATCCGCTCGACTTCACCTCGGTCGCGGCCAGGTCGAAGATCTGGGTGCCGGCCGCGAGCGTCTTGCGGAAGGCCTCCTCCTCGGCGTCGGCGACCCGCTTGATGCGGTCCCAGCCGGTGTGCAGGTCGGTGTATGTCTCCCCCATCTTGTCGCGGGAGATCGGCAGCAGTTCCGGCATCGCCGGGTCCTCGTAGCCCAGCAGGCGCATGTTGCGGATCGCGCGGCGCATGAGCCGGCGCAGGACGTAGCCACGGCCCTCGTTGCCCGGGGTCACGCCGTCGCTGATCAGCATCAGCGAGGAACGCACGTGGTCAGCGACGACCCGGAAGCGGACGTCGTCCTCGTAGGCGGCGCCGTACTTCTTCCCGGTCAGCTCCATCGCCTTCTCGATGACGGGGAAGACGACGTCGGTCTCGTACATGTTCGCCTTGCCCTGCATCAGGTAGGCGACACGCTCGAGGCCGAGGCCGGTGTCGATGCTCTTCTGCGGCAGGGCGCCGTCGATGTCGACGTCGTACTTGGACCGCGCCGCGACGACGTTATCCTGCATGAAGACCAGGTTCCAGAACTCCAGGTAGCGGTCGCCGGCGTCCCAGTCACGGTCGGCGCCGAACTCCGGGCCGCGGTCGATCAGGATCTCCGAGCACGGGCCACCCGGCCCAGGCACGCCCATCGACCAGTAGTTCTCGCTCGGGGGCAGTCGCACGATGCGGTCGTCGGGCAGGCCGGCGATCTTCTTCCAGAGCGCCACCGCCTCCTCGTCGCCGTTGAGCACCGAGGGGTAGAGGACCGACTCGTCGAAGCCGAAGCCGCCGTCGGCGACCGACTTGGTGACCAGCTCCCAGGCGAGCGTGATCGCGCCCTCCTTGAAGTAGTCACCGAAGGAGAAGTTGCCGCACATCTCGAAGAAGGTGCCGTGCCGGGTGGTCTTGCCGACCTCCTCGATGTCGGGCGTACGGATGCACTTCTGCACCGAGGTCGCCCGGTCGTAGGGCGGGGTGGCCTGACCGAGGAAGTAGGGCTTGAAGGGCACCATGCCTGCGTTGACGAAGAGCAGGTTGGGGTCGTCGAGCAGGAGCGATGCCGACGGCACCACCGTGTGCTCGCCGATCTCGGTGTTCTCGGCGAAATGCGCCGTGAAACGGCGGCGGATCTCCGCCGTGCTCAACCACTCCATCAGGGGGTACTACCTTCCGTGTTCTGCTGGGCCTCGTTCTCGGGCCCTGTCAATCCAAGTCTCTGCTGACCGGCACCGGCGGCGCCAATCTGTTTCGGCCCTGCCGTGCGGGCCTCGATCCACTCCCGGAGCTCGAGCTCCTTCTCGGCCTTGCCGGTGGCCAGCTCGTCGCGGAAGATCCGCGCGCCGACACCGAGCGCCTGGGCCCGGTCGCGCAGGCCGTCGGCAGTGAAGGCCTCCGCGGCCCGCCGCCCCTTGACCATCGCGTACACGCCCGCACCCGCACCGACCACGAACCAGATCGCGCCCCTCATAGGGAGTCCTCCATACGTACGTCCTCGTCAACTGCCGCACGCTGGCGCGCACGGTATTCGCGCAGCGCCTCGCGCATCTCGCTCTTCCGGTCCTTGCGTGACCGCTTGACCTCGCGGTGCATCTCGTAGCGGATCTTGAACCGCACCTCGGGCGAGAGCGCCCGGCGCACCCCGTGGACCAGCGCGGCGCCGTGCACCACGGTCTCCCGGAACACCGCGTCCGCGAAGGCCGGTGCGGTCAACGTACGCTGCACCACCTGCTCCACCTCGGCAGGCTCGCCGTCCTCCCCGAGGGAGGTGATCACATACTCTCGTTCGGCGACGTCCCGGCGCCGCCACCGGCCGACCGGCTCGGGCGGTGTCAGCCGCTTCTCCAGCGCCTCGAGCCGCTCGCGCAGCTCGGCCTCGCTGGCCTCGGCCTCCTCGAGCCGGCGCCGCGCGGCGCGGCGCGCCCGGAGCGCGAGCAGCACGGCCACCAGCGAGATGAGGACCAGGACCCCCACTGCGGTCAGCGTCGCCACCAGCGCCCACCCGGGCATGCTCGAGTTCGTCATGGTTCGCCTACCCTATCCATCCTGTCCTCGCACGATTTTCCGGACACGCTCCCAACGTTCCTTCACTCCGGCTTCGGCTCCGTGGGTGGTCGGCTGGTAGTACTCCGCGTCGGTCACCGTGTCGGGTGCGTACTGCTGCGTCGCGATGCCGAACGGCTCGTCGTGGGCATACTTGTACGCCTCGCCGTGCCCGATCTTCTTCGCGCCCTCGTAGTGGGCGTCGCGCAGGTGGGGCGGGACGTTGCCGATCTTCCCGGCCGCGACGTCGGCGCGCGCGGCGAAGATGGCGTTGGTGACCGCGTTGGACTTCGGCGCGACGGCGAGCGCGATCGTCGCGTGCGCCAAGGTGAGCTGGGCCTCGGGCATCCCGATCAGCTGCACGGTCTGGGCCGCCGCGACCGCCGTCTGCAGCGCCGTCGAGTCGGCCAGGCCGATGTCCTCGGAAGCGAGGATCATCAGCCGGCGGGCGATGAACCGGGGATCCTCCCCCGCCTCGATCATCCGCGCCAGGTAGTGCAGCGCGGCGTCGGCGTCCGACCCGCGCACCGACTTGATGAAGGCGCTGACCACGTCGTAGTGCTGGTCACCCTGCCGGTCATAGCGCACCGCCGCCTGGTCCACGGCCCGCTCGGCCGCCTCCAGGGTGATCTCCCCACCCGATGCGGCACCCGCCGCGGCCTCGAGATACGTCAGCGAGCGGCGCGCGTCGCCGCCGGCGAGGCGTACGAGATGGTCGAGCGCCTCATCTGTCAGGCTCACCGAGCCGCCGAGGCCACGCTCGTCCTCGACCGCCTTCAGCAGTACGCCACGAATGTCGTCGTCGGTGAGCGACTCGAGCCGCAGCAGCAGCGAGCGCGACAGCAGCGGCGAGATCACCGAGAAGAAGGGGTTCTCCGTGGTCGCGGCGACCAGCGTGACCCAGCGATTCTCCACACCCGGCAGCAGCGCGTCCTGCTGCGCCTTGCTGAACCGGTGGACCTCGTCGACGAAGAGGACGGTCTCCTTGCCGGTCGCGACCAGCTCGGCGCGGGCCGCGTCGATCGCCGCGCGGACCTCCTTGACACCGGCCGAGACCGCGGAGACCTCGACGAAGCGACGGTCGGTCGAGCGGCTCACGATCGAGGCGATCGTCGTCTTCCCGGTCCCCGGCGGCCCCCACAGCAGCAGCGAGAGCGACTGACCGCCCTCCACCACCTGGTGCAGCGGCGACCCCGACGCCTTGAGCGAGCTCTGGCCGACGAGCTCCTCGAGCGTACGCGGCCGCATCCGCACAGCCAGCGGCGCAGCCGCATGGTCGCTGTGACTCAGCGACCCGCCGCGCGAGGCGCCCGCAGCAGCCCCCATCTCAAACAACCCGTCCACACGCCAACCCTAGTGGCCGGCACCGACAGAGAAGGGGTCAGGTGAGGCGTACGCGTGGGTCGAGCACGCTGTAGAAGAGGTCGACCAGGAGGTTGGTGATCACGATGATGAATGCGGAGATCAGCGTGGTCGCCTCGATGACCGGCAGGTCGCTCTGGCTGACCGCGTTGAGGGCCCGCAGGCCGAGGCCGGGGATGCCGAAGATCAGCTCGGTGAAGATGGTGCCCGTCAGCAGCGATCCGAAGTCGATGCCGAAGATCGTCACGATCGGCACGACGGCCGCACGCAGCGCGTGCTTGTTGACGATCCTCCGCTCGGGAAGGCCCTTGGCGCGCGCGGTGCGGACGTAGTCCTGGTTGAACGCCTCGATCATCGAGCCACGGGTGAACCGGGCGTACTTGGAGGAGTTCACCAGGCCGAGCGCGAGCCAGGGCAGCATCAAGCCCCAGGCCCACTTCAGCGGCGAGTCGGTGAGCGGATGGTAGCCCTCCTGCGGGAAGATCCCGGCGCTGACCGCGAGATAGAGGAATGCGAGCAGGACGAACAGATAGTAGGGAATCGACTCGATTACCAGCGTCGCGCCGATGACTGCCTTGTCCGCTGAAGTCCCCCGGCGTCTGGCCGCGAACATCCCGATGGGCACGCCGATGAGCAGGATCGTGACGCCGGCGCCGACCGCGACCGAGACCGTCGGCCCGATCCGGTCCTTGATGTCGTCCCAGACATTGACCCGGTAGATGAAGCTGACCCCGAAGCACGGGGCCTCACAGTCGTACGCCTCGGAGCCGAAGGCGATCTCGCGACCCTTGAAGATGCCGGTCATGTATTCGGTGTACTGAACATGGAGCGGCGCATCCAGGTTGAGCGCCTCCCTGATCGCGTCCTGGCGCTCGGCGGTGCACTTGGGCTCAGGGCACATCGCGTCCGCCGGGTCGCTCGGGCCATAGGTGAAGAGCGCGACGACCGCCACCGAGATCACGAACAGCACGAGAAGTGCCGAGATCAACCGGCGTACGACAAAACCGATCATGGGACGGAGGTCTCGCTTCCTAGAAAATGTCCACGGGCGCAGGCCCAGAGTTGCGGGTCCTGAGTGCGGGTCCGGCCGGCGTGGGGTGCACCCACGCCGGCCGGATCACCTCACTTGAGGTACATGATGGAGAAGCTCGGCATGCCCTTGACCGGGTCGTTGACGACCCCGCCGACCTGCGAGCCCTTGATGAAGGCGTTCGCGTCGTAGCCGGCGTTGATCTCGACCATGTAGGTCTCCTGCATCCACTTGTCGAACTCGCCCCAGGCTGCGGGGACCTCGTCGGCGTCCATCTTCAGGATCTCGGCCTGCTTCGCGTCAGCGTCGGCCTCCTTGAAGTTGGTCGGGTTCGGCATACCCGCCTTGTTGGCGTTCGAGCCGATCCACTGCGCCGGGAACCACGAGCCGCCCGAGGGCCAGTCGGAGCACCAGCCGCCGTAGCGGAGGTTGACCGGAGCGTCGAGGTTGCTCTCGTCGTCACGGTAGGTCTCGTCGGTCGAGGCCACCGGGGTCGCCTTGAAGCCCGCCGCCTCGAAGCCCTTGACCATCTGGTCCTTCTTGGCCACCGAGTTCTCGTCGTCACGCTGGTAGTGCCACTTCAGCTCGAAGCCCTCGGCCCCGGCCTCCTTCAGCAGCGCCTTGGCCTTCTCCGGGTCGGTGGTCTGACCGTCCTGACCCTCCGGGTACTGGTACTCGACCCGGCCCGCGGTGCCCGGGGGCAGGAGCGAGGTGCCGGGCTGGATGGTGACGCCGACGATCTCGCCGGAGGCCTTCCAAGCAGCCTGGTAGGGGTAGGCCCAGCTGATGGCCTCGCGGATCTTCTTGTCCTTGATCTTGGTCTGGTCCGGACGGTACATGTAGGTGCACGGCGAGGTGCCCTCGATGAGGTTGTCCGGCGCGTTCTCCTTGATCGACTTGTAGGTCGGAGGCGTGACGTCGTCGTACGTCATCATCGCCTGCGCCGCGCCCTTGTCGCCGAGGATCTGGTTCTCGAGCTTCGCGGTGTCCTGGGCGAACCTGAAGTCGAACGCGTCCGCGGCCTGGAAGCGGCCGGGGTCGGTGTCGGCGTCCCACTGGTCGTTCTTGACCAGCTTCAGCGAGGTGCCGGGCTTGTAGGACTCGAACTTGTACGGGCCGGTCGACATCGGGTGGCTCTCGTAGGCCAGCGGGTCCTTGTCCTTCGCCTTCGGGATCGGCGAGAAGACCGGGAACGAGGCGTAGTAGTCGAGCTCGGGGAACGGCTGAGCCAGGTGGATGATCACCTTGTTGCCGTCGGCCTCGACGCCGTCGTAGTCCTCACCGCCGTACCAGCCGGCGCTGGCGTCGTAGTCGGGGAGCTTCTTCAGCTCGGCATCGGTGTCCGCGAACGGGCCCTTGTACTTCTGACCGTCCTTGAAGAACGTCGTCTGGTACGTCGGGCCGTCGGTCAGGGTGTCGATGGCGAAGGAACGCTTGATGCCGTAGACGACGTCCTCGGCGGTGACGTCGGTGCCGTCTTCGTACTTGATCCCGTCCTTGAGCTCGAAGGTCCAGGTCAGGCCGTCCTCGGAGACCTGACCGAGGTCGGTGGCGAGGTCGGGGACGAGAACGGAGTCGCCGCTCTCCTCGTCATAGACGTACTGCGTCAGCGAGCGGGTCACCAGGCCGGACATGATCGCACCGGAGTCGGTGTAGTAGGTCCGGGTCGGGTCGAGGGTGTGGGGGGCGTTGTTTGACAGCACCGTGATCGTGCCGCCCTTTTTGGCGTCGGACGGGATCTCCAGCGGCCCCTCGGCCGTGGCGTCCTTGCCCGCGCCGGCGCCGCCGCCGGCCTTGAACTCGCCGGCCGGGTCCTCGCCACCGCCGCCCCCGCCACCACAAGCAGCGGTGAGCGTCAGCGCAGCGATCGCACTGGCGGCGATCACTGTTCTCTTCAATTGCATCGTAGGTGTCCACCTTCCATGGTTGATGCCTCTCTCCGACGACGTGCTCACCGGAAAGACTTGGGGTCGAAGGCGTCGCGGATGGCGTCTCCGAGCAGGTTGAGCGCGAAGACCAGGACCACGATCCCGACGATCGGCGCGTAGAGGTACAAGGGGTACTCGTCGAACCAGCTCTGGGCGCGCAGGATCGTCTGTCCCCACGACGGGCGTCCGGTGACGCCGACGCCGAGGTAGGCCAGCGTCGCCTCCGCGGCGATCGTGGCCGGCAGGCTCAGCGAGAACGAGACGACGATCGGCGCCACCAGGTTGGGCAGCAGCTCCTTGAACAGGATGCGGTGGGTCGGCATCCCGAGGACGTGCGCGGCCTCGATGAACTCGCGCTCACGCAACGAGATCACCTCGCCGCGGATCAGCCGGGCCAGGCCCATCCACCCGAAGATCGAGAGGATCACGATGAGCGCGATCAGCGAGGCGTTGTCGAGCATCGTCGGGTTCTCGCGCCAGCGCTCCACGAGCATCGGCGAGATCGCGATCGCGACCAGCAGGAACGGCAGCGTGAGGAAGAGGTCGATCACGAACGTGATCACCCGGTCACCCCAGCCGCGGCTGTAGCCCGCGATCAGGCCGAGCACCACACCGACCACGGTCGAGACGACCGTGGCGATCGTGGCGACCAGCAGGGACGTACGCGCGCCGTAGAACCACTCGGCGAGCAGGTCGTTGCCGGAGTTGGGCTCCAGGCCGAGCGGCGCCTCCCAGGTGAACCCGTAGTTGGGCGGGCCGATGACGGGGTAGTTGAACGAGTCGGTGTCGGTGACCGGGTCGCCGGCACGCACCTCGACACCGAACAGCTTGCACAACAGAGGCGCGAAGATCGCGATCAGGACGAAGAGCAGCACGATCCCGGCACAGATCATCGCGACCTTGTCCGAGAGGAGGCGGTCGATGGCGATCCGCATCGGCGAGCGGCCGGCGACCTCACCGGATCTCGGTTCCGGATTGATCTCGGGATCAGGACCCTGGATCAACACTTCGGACACAGTCATACGCTCGGATCTCCGTTCGATGCCAAGGCTCGGTACGCCCAAGACCAGACCACTTCGCGCGGCCCCGAGCCAGCGCGCTGCATCAAGTTATGCCAAGTTCCGACACTTCGGGCGGGACTACAGATAACGGTTCGATACCGACAGTGACGTGTGACACATATGTAACAAAGACGGTCCGCAGCCAAAGGCTGCGGACCGTCTTTCGTAATCTCGCCGAGATACGGGAGATTCTCAGGCGCGACCCCGCGAGTTGTTCGCCAGGTCGAACCACGTGTCGGCGTACCCGGGACCGTCGCCCGGGACCTCGGCCGGGCTGGCGCCCGGGTCCGGTGCACCGAACTCGTCGACGCCCAGGAGCGGCGCGGTGATCGGCTTCTCCGGGTGCTGGTGGATCTCACCCGGGAAGTGGCAGGCCACCTTGTGCTTCTTGCCGATCTGCAGCAGCGGCGGCTCGACCACGGAGCAGATGTCCTTGGCGATGGCGCAGCGCGTGCGGAAGTGGCAGCCCGAGGGCGGGTTGATCGGCGAAGGTACGTCGCCCTCCAGCCGGATCCGCTCACGACGGCCGCCGATCGCGGCCTGCTTCACGTCGGGCACGGCGGAGAGCAGCGCCTGGGTGTAGGGGTGGTGAGCGTGCTCGTAGATCGACTCGCGGTCACCGATCTCCACGATCTTGCCGAGGTACATCACCGCGACCTCGGGGCAGAAGTGACGAACGATGGCGAGGTCGTGCGCGATGAACAGGTAGGAGATGTCGAACTCCTTCTGCAGGTCCTGCAGAAGGTTGATCACCTGGGCCTGGATCGACACGTCCAGCGCGGAGACAGGCTCGTCGGCGACGAGCAGCTTCGGCTGCAGGGTCATGGCCCGGGCGATGCCGATGCGCTGACGCTGGCCGCCGGAGAACTCGTGCGGGTAGCGGTTGTAGTGCTCGGGGTTGAGCCCGACCAGCTCGAGCAGCTCTTGGACCCGGCTGAGCACCTTGTCCTTGGGCACCATGTTGTGGATCCGCAGCGGCGCGCCGATGATCGACCCGACCGTGTGTCGCGGGTTCAGCGAGGTCGACGGGTCCTGGAAGATCATCTGGATCTCCCGGCGCATCGGGTGCAGCTTCCTACCCGAGTAGTTGGCGATGTCGGTGCCCTCGAAGTGGATCTTCCCTTCGGTGGGCTGGTAGAGCCGCGTCACCATCCGCCCGGTGGTGGACTTGCCACAGCCGGACTCGCCGACGAGGCCCAGGGCGCTGCCCTTGGCCACCTCGAAGGAGACCCCGTCGACGGCCTTGACGTGCCCGACCGTACGCCGGATCACGCCGCTGCCCTTGACCGGGAAGTGCATCTTCAGGTTCTCGACCGAGAGCACGGTCTCCGTGCTCGCCGGCGCGACCGAAGCCGCGGTGGCAGTCGTGGTGTCGCTCATCAGTCCTCCACCAGGTCAGGGGCGATCTCGGGCAGGATCTCTGCCTCGTAGACCTTGTCGGCGTTCTTGATGTGGCACCGCTTGGTGTGGTTGCCACCGCTGCTGGCCGGGGTGAGGTCGGGAAGGGTCGTCCGGCACAGGTCGCCGCCCACCTTAGCCACGTGGTCACAGCGCGGTTCGAAGGCGCATCCCGGCGGCGGGTTCAGCAGCGAGGGCGGGTTGCCCCGGATCGGGATCAGCTTCGCCTCGGTCGAGGCGGTCAGGTCCGGCACGCTGGAGAGCAGGCCCCAGGTGTAGGGCATCTGCGGGTGGGTGAGGATCTCCTTGCAGGGGCCGTACTCGACCGCGCGGCCGGCGTACATCACGAGTACGTCATCGGCCATCTCCGCCACGACGCCGAGGTCGTGGGTGATGATGATGACCGCCGCGTCGAAGTCGCGCTGCAGGTCCTGGAGCAGGTCGAGGATCTGCGCCTGGACGGTCACGTCCAGTGCGGTGGTCGGCTCGTCGGCGATGAGCAGGCTCGGGTTGTTGATCAGCCCCATCGCGATCATGGCGCGCTGGCGCATGCCGCCGGAGAACTGGTGCGGGTAGTCGTCCACACGACGGTCGGGCTGCGGGATGCCGACGCGGTCGAGCATCTCGATGGCGCGCTTGCGCGCCTCCCGCTTGGTGACGTTGTTGTGGACTTGGTAGGCCTCCATGATCTGGTTGCCCACCGAGTAGTAGGGGTGCATCGCGGAGAGCGGGTCCTGGAAGATCATCGCCACGTCGCGGCCGCGGCGCTTGCGCATGTCCTCGTTGCTCACCTTGAGCAGGTCGACCCCGTCGAGCATGATCTCGCCGCTGAGGATGGCGTTGGTGCCGCGGTGCAGCCCCATGATCGCCGAGCTGGAGACCGACTTGCCGGAGCCGGACTCGCCCACGATGCCGAGGGTCTTGCCGCGCTCGAGCTCGAAGGTGAGGCCGTCGGTCGCCTTGACGATGCCGTCGGAGGTGGAGAAGTGGACCTTCAGGTCCCGCACCGAGAGGAACGCGCCACCGCTGGCGGGCGTCGTCTCGGGCGTGGTGGAGAGGTCAGTCATTGATCAGCTCCCGGGTCAGGCGACGCGCACGCGCGGGTCGATGAAGGCGTACAGGACGTCGACGATGATGTTGGCGAGAATCACCAGAGCCCCGAGGAGCAGCACCAGGCCCACGATGGTGGGAAGGTCGTAGGTCTCGTTCGCGGTCACCGCGAGCTTTCCGAGACCGTAGTAGTTGAAGACGTCCTCGGTGATGATCGCGCCGCCGAGGACGGCAGCGAAGTCGAGACCGAACATCGTGACCAGCGGGGTCAGCGCCGCGCGCAGCGCGTGCTTGAACAGCACCCTGCCGCTCTTGACGCCCTTGGACTTCGCAGTGCGGATGTAGTCCTCGCTCATCGACTCGAGCACGAACGCCCGGGTCATGCGTACGTAGCCCGCCATGTAGACCACCGCGAGCGTGAATCCGGGAAGCATGAGCTGGACCAGCCACTGCCCGACACCCCCGTCGGCGATCGACACGTATCCCGGCGCAGGGAAGATCCCCCACTTGATGGCTACGAAGTTGATCAGCAACGCTCCCACGAAGAACGTCGGGAACGCGTAGAGCGCCAGCGTTGCTCCGACGACGCCGCGGTCGAGAAGAGAGCCCTTGACGATCGCGGCCAAGACGCCGAACAGAACACCGAAGACGACCCAGATGGTGACCGCGACCATGGCGATCGAGATCGAGATCGGCGCTGCCTCCGCAATCTCGGCGTTGACCGTCATCTGCAGCTGCTGGGAGTAGCCCAGGCACGGCGCCGCGCACTCGGTGACCAGCTCGGGGTTGGCCTCGCGCATCGCCTCGTCGGCGGGGTATTCGCGGCCGACGACGACGCCCTTCGCGAAGCTGCCCCACTGGACCAGCAGCGGCTGGTCGTAGCCCAGGGCCTGACGGGTCTCCTCGATGCGCTCGGGCGGACAGTTTCTTCCGCAGGAGAACTTCGCCGGGTCGACCGGGTTCTTCATGAACAGTGCGAAGACGATGAAGCTCATCGCCACCAGCATGAGCAAACCGACGATCACGCGCCGGATGATGTAGGCGACCATCGGTGGGTCTCACCTTCATTGGGATCGGCCGGACCACCGTCGTGGGGTGTCGTCCGGGGGGAATCGTGTCCAGGTACATAGGGGAGGCGGGGCTCTGGCGAGCCCCGCCTCCAAGGTCGGGACGGCTCAGAGAGCCGTCCCGACGGTGTTGCGGAGCTGAAGGATCAGTCCTCGACGTCGATGGGCGCCAGGTCCGGGTAGGACGAGGAGGCATCGGTCGTGATGAAGTCCTTCACCTTGGAGCCGTAGACCCAGTTGAAGGTCGCGATCTCCAGCGGGATGTAGGCGACGTCCTCACCCATGACCGCGTCTGCCTCCTGGAGGAACTTGTTCTGCTCCTCGATGGTGGCGGAGTTGGCGGCCTGGTCGAACAGCTTGTCGACCGCAGGGTTCTT
The DNA here is from genome assembly GCF_040639295.1 of Nocardioides sp. NPDC023903. Classification (NCBI taxonomy): domain Bacteria; kingdom Bacillati; phylum Actinomycetota; class Actinomycetes; order Propionibacteriales; family Nocardioidaceae; genus Nocardioides; species Nocardioides sp. NPDC023903. The sequence goes on from NZ_JBEZZS010000004.1 coordinate 167,474, forward strand.
GTAGTTGCCGTAGTTCTGACCGTTGGTGGACTTCTCGATCTGACGGCTGTCGAACAGCGCGGCGGTGACGGTCATCGCGGAGCCCCAGTCGGCACCCCAACCGCCCCACATCACGTCGGCCTTGTTGGAAGGCTTCTGGATGTTGGAGTAGTAGACGTCGCCCAGCGGGTCCAGGGTGACCTTGAAGCCGGCGGCCTCCCAGCCCTCGACCAGCGCGGCGGCCTGCTTGTCAGCGGTGTCGCTCTGCGGGTACGAGAAGGTGATCGGGTACGGCGTCTTGACACCGGCGTCGGCCAGGGTCTTCTTCGCCGCGGCCGGGTCGCCCTTGAGGTTGCGGTCCTTGTAGGCCGGGTTGGCGACGTAGCCCGGAACGGCCGGGTTCACGATCGAGTCGGCCGGGGTGTAGGCCTTCTCGCCACCGCCAGCGGCGATCCAGGACTCGACGTCGGTCGCCTGGGCCAGCGCCTTGCGGACGTTCGGGTCCTTCATCTGGTTCTGGTTCGGCACCAGGTAGTCGACGTACGGCGACTGGACCTGGACGTAGCGGTCCTTGACGCCGGCCTCGGTGAGACGCGGGAAGAACTCCGGCGGGACGCGCGAGCCGCTGACGATGGTCGCCTGCGAGTCGGGGCTGTCGGAGAAGAGCTTCTCGTAGATGGTCGACGCCTTCTCACCGAACTTGAAGACGATCTTGTCCGGCTTCGCCTCACGGAGCGACTTGTCGTCGGTCTCCGGGTCGTACTCGTCGTTGCGCACCAGGGTGCCGCCCTTCTGGGCGTTCCAGGTGTCGACCTTGTACGGGCCGTTGGAGAAGATGACGTCGTCGTTCTTGGCGCCCTTGTCCTCGGACTCCTTGTACGGGTCCATCATGTGCAGCGACGAGATCGCCAGCGGGAAGTCCGGCCACGGGGTCTTGAACTTGTAGGTGATGGTCTTGCCATCGCAAGTCACGGCCTGGTCGAAGTCAGCCTGCTGCTCCGGGGTCGCGGCGTAGGGACCGGGGTACTCGCCCTTGAGCGCGAGCTTCGCGGTCAGGTAGAAGCCCGGGCCACCGGTGAGCTCGTCGGCGGCGAAGTTGCGCGAGGCGCCGTAGGCGAAGTCCTCACACGTGATGTCGGAGCCGTCCTGCCACTTCACGCCGTCCTTGATGGTGAACGACCAGGTCTTGGCGCCATCGGCCGAGGTGCCCTCGTCGGTTGCCAGGTCGGGGATCGGCTGCTGCGAGACCTTGGGGTCGGTCGACGCCGGGTTCGAGAGCAGCTTGCGGTAGACCAGACGCGTGGTGTGCGAGATGGTCTCACCGACGTAGATACGCTGCGGGTCCAGGTGGTCGATCGGGTCCTCAGCGACGATGGTCAACGTGTTTGCCGAGCTCGAGCCACCGCCGTCCCCGCCGCCACAGGCAGCCAGGCCCAGCGAAAGACCGAGCACGCCAGCGGCACTGACCGCTACGTACTTAGCTCGCTTCTTGAGCATTCGTTTCTCCTTGGTGTGGTCGCCGTCAGCCTCTGACAACTGACGCCGTATCGGTTTCCCGGGCGGGTCACCTGTGTGTGTTCGGAGCCCCGAGGCTCACCTGTCACCCTTGGGGTCAAGGGCGTCTCGCAACCCATCCCCGAGAAGGTTGAACGAGATCACGATGGTCGCGATCAGGATCGCGGGCATGAAGAAGTAGAACGGGTCGACCTGCGCGTACTTCAAAGAGTCCGCGAGGACGTTTCCGAGCGTGGGCGTCGGCGGCTTGACGCTGACCTGGAGGTAGCTCAACGCTGCCTCGGCCGAGATGTAGGCCGGCATCATCAAGGTGACCAGGACCAGCAGCGGAGCCCACAGGTTCGGGAGGATCTCCTTGAAGTAGATCCGCGGCTTGGAGGCACCCAGGACGATCGCGGCCTCCACGAACTCCCGTTGCTTGATCGAGAGCACCTGTCCCCTGACCACGCGGGCCGTGCTGGTCCAGCCGAAGATGGCCAGCACCACTGTGCAGTAGATCCCCTGCGCGAGTGGCCCGTTGGGCAGCCCGGTCAGCTGTTGCACGAGCTCGAGGCCGAGGGCCGAGAGCGCCAGCAGCATCAGCGTCGAAGGGAAGGAGAGCGTCAGGTCGGTGAAACGGCTCAGGCCCGCGTCCACCCAGCCACCGCTGAAGCCGGCGACGATCCCGACGATCGCACCGATGACCACCGAGAGGATCGCGGCGGTGAGAGCGATGATCAGCGAGAACGTGATGCCGTACCAGAACCGGGACATCGCGTCGCGGCCGGTGCCGGGCTCTACGCCGAGCGGGTGTGCGGCGCTCGCGCCGCTGAACCGGCCCTCGGGGATGGTGTTGGCGTCGAGCAGCTCCTGGTTGTAGCCGAACGGGTCCAGCACGCCCATCTTGACGAGAAGGGGGGCCAGGACGGCAGCCAGCACCACCAGGATGACCACGGTCAGCGACACCATCGTCAGCTTGTCCTTGCGAAGCCGCATCCATGCCAGCTTCATCGGTGACTTGCCGGCGAACTTCTTCGCCTCCTCAGGCGAAGACGAAGGTGTCGATCCACCCGAGAGTTCTTCACCTTCGAACACGGTGGCCGATTCGCTCATGGTTCCTCTGTCTAGTCGTAATTGTGGGTGCCGCCGTCGCACGGCAGCGTCCGACCCACGAGGTCGACGGATGGAACTCTATGTGATCCTTTTGCCGGATTCGCCCCGGACCGGTAACGATCCGATTTCAACCAGTGATACGGCAGATCGGGAGGGATTCTTGCCATTCACCGCTGAACGACGAGAGTCTCCGGGACCGGCGGACCGGTCCCGGAGACTCTGTTGGCTTTGCCAGAAGCGGGCTCAGTTCGCCGATTCGCCCTCGGCGGCCGCCTTGGAAGCCGGCCGTGCGTCGACTCCCGCCTCCTTGCGCTGCTCGGGGGTGATCGGCGCCGGGGCGGCGGTGAGCGGGTCGTAACCGGCACCCGTCTTCGGGAAGGCGATCACGTCGCGGATGGAGTCGGTGCCGGCCAGGAGGGCGACCACGCGGTCCCAGCCGAAGGCGATGCCGCCGTGCGGCGGGGCACCGAACTTGAACGCGTCGAGCAGGAAGCCGAACTTCTCCTCGGCCGCCTCCTCGCCGATCCCCATCAGGTCGAAGACCCGCTTCTGGATGTCCTCGCGGTGGATACGGATCGACCCGCCGCCGATCTCGTTGCCGTTGCAGACGATGTCGTAGGCCCAGGCGAGCGCGTTGCCGGGGTCCTTGTCGAAGCCCTCGACGTCCTGCGGGCTGGTGAAGGCGTGGTGGACCGCGGTCCACTCCCCCGCACCGACCGCGACGTCACCGGACTCGACGGCCTCGGAGGCCGGCTCGAGCAGCGGCGCGTCGACGACCCACAGGAAGCTCCAGTCGCCGTCCTTGCGGAGGTCGAGACGGTTGCCGATCTCCAGGCGGGCGGCACCGAGCAGGGAGCGGCTCGACTTGGGCGCGCCGGCGGCGAAGAAGATGCAGTCGCCGGGGTTGGCGCCGACGTGAGCGGCCAGTCCGGCCGCCTCGGTCTCGGAGAGGTTCTTGGCGACCGGACCGGTCAGCGAGCCGTCCTCCTGGACCAGGACGTACGCAAGGCCCTTGGCGCCACGCTGCTTGGCCCAGTCCTGCCAGCCGTCGAGCTGACGCCGCGGCTGGCTCGCGCCGCCCGGCATCACCACGGCGCCGACGTAGGGCGCCTGGAAGACGCGGAACGTCGTCTCGGAGAAGTAGTCGGTGCACTCGGTGATCTCGATGCCGAAGCGCAGGTCGGGCTTGTCCGAGCCGTACTTGGCCATCGCGTCGGCGTAGGTCATCCTCGGCAGCGGGAGCGGCACGTCGTAGCCGATCAGCTTCCACAGCGCCGCGACGATCTCCTCGCCGAGGGCGATCACGTCGTCCTGCTCGACGAAGCTCATCTCGATGTCGAGCTGGGTGAACTCCGGCTGCCGGTCGGCGCGGAAGTCCTCGTCACGGTAGGCGCGCGCGAGCTGGTAGTAGCGCTCCATGCCGCCGACCATGAGCAGCTGCTTGAACAGCTGCGGGGACTGCGGCAGCGCGTACCAGGAACCCGGCTGCAGGCGGGCCGGGACCAGGAAGTCACGGGCGCCCTCGGGGGTGCTGCGGGTCAGCGTGGGGGTCTCGATCTCGACGAAGTCGTGACCGGCGAGCACGTCGCGGGCGGCCTTGTTGGCCTTCGAGCGCAGCCGGATGGCGTTGCCGGGCGCGGTGCGGCGCAGGTCGAGGTAACGGTGCTTGAAACGTACGTCCTCGCCGACCTCCACGTGGTCGTCGATCGGGAACGGGAGGGCCGCGGCCGCACTGAGGACCTCGAGGTCCTTGGCGACGACCTCGATCTCGCCGGTGGCGAGGTTGGGGTTGCGGTTCTCGTCGGTGCGGGCGACGACCTCGCCGGTGACCTTGATGCAGTATTCGTTGCGGAGCGCGTGGGCGATCTCCTCGTCGCGGACGACGACCTGGACCACACCGCTGGCCTCACGCAGATCGAGGAACGCGACCCCGCCGTGATCGCGTCGGCGGCCTACCCAGCCGGCGAGGGTCACGGTCTGGCCGACGTGCTCGGCACGCAGGGTGCCGGCGTCGTGGGTGCGGATCACTTCTTCTCCTCGTTGTTCGCGACGACCTGGGGCTTCAGGTCGCTCTCGTTCTGCGGCGTCCAGGTGGCCGGATCGGCCGGGACCTGGTCGCCGGTGCGGATGTCCTTGATCTCGTAGCCGCCTTCGGTGGCGAAGAGGACGTACGGGATGCCGCGGCGCTCCGCGAAGCGGATCTGCTTGCCGAACTTGGCGGCGTTGGGCGAGACCTCGCAGGCAACATTGTGGCCGCGCAGCGCCTGGGCCGCCGCATCGGCGTCGGCACGGCTCTCCTCGTCGTTGACCGCGACCAGGACCGTGCTCGGGACCTTGCGGTCGCCGTCGAGCACGCCCTTCTGCACGAGAGGCACCAGGACGCGGCTCACGCCGAGCGAGATGCCGACGCCGGGGTAGGTGGTCTTCCCGTCGCTGGCGAGAGCGTCGTAGCGGCCCCCGGAGCAGATGCTGCCCAGGGACTCGTAGCCGTCGAGGCGGGTTTCGAAGACGGTGCCGGTGTAGTAGTCCAGGCCCCTGGCGATGCTCAGGTCGGCCACGACGCGTACGGAATCGGTGTAGAGGGGCGCGGTGGCGGTGATCAGCGTGGCCAGCTCGGTCAGGCCCTCCTCGAGCAGCTCGCTCTCGACGCCCATGGCGCGGACCTTCTCGACGAAGGAGTCGTCGGTGGCGGTGATCGTGGCGAGCTCGAGGCACTTGGCGGCCTGCTCGTCGGTCAGCCCCGCCTCGGAGACCAGCAGCTTGCCGACCTCCTCTGCAGGCATCTTGTCGAGCTTGTCGATGAGCCGCATGGTCTCCTCGACGTCGGGGGCGCCGAGACCCGCGTAGAAGCCCTGGATCAGCTTGCGGTTGTTGACCTGGAGCGTGAACCCGGGCAGGAAGGTCAGCTTGCCGAGCGCCTCGAGCATGACCCGGGCGACCTCGACGTCGTGGTGGAACGGGAGCGTGTCGCGCCCGACGATGTCGATGTCGGCCTGCGCGAACTCGCGGAAGCGGCCCTCCTGCGGGCGCTCACCACGCCAGACCTTCTGGATCTGGTAGCGACGGAAGGGGAACTCCAGCTTGCCGGCGTTCTCGAGCACGTAGCGGGCGAAGGGGACGGTGAGGTCGAAGTGGAGCCCCATCCCCTTGTCGCGGCTGCTGTCGTCCTCCTGGAGGCGCCGCAGGACGTAGACCTCCTTGGAGGTGTCGCCCTTGCGCAGCAGCTGGTCCATCGGCTCGACGGCGCGGGTCTCGATGTTGCCGAAGCCGTGCAGCTCGAAGGTGCGGCTCAGGGTCGCGATGACCTCGCGCTCGACGGTGCGCTGGCTCGGCAGGAACTCCGGGAAACCGGAGAGCGGTGTTGGCTTGTTCATGGTGTGGTGATCAGGTCCTGAAGAAATGGGTTCGTCGCGCGCTCGCGACCGATGGAGGTCTGTTCGCCGTGTCCGGGGAGCACCACAATGTCGTCGGCGAGGGGCAGCACCTTGGTGGTCAGGGACTGCAGCATCGTGGCGTGGTCACCGCCGGGGAGGTCCGTACGCCCGATGCTGCCCGCGAATAGCAGGTCGCCGGAGAACATCACGTCACTGACCTCGGCGTGGTCGGGGTAGGGGGTCCGGAAGGTGACCGACCCCTCGGTATGCCCGGGCGTATGGTCGATCAGGAAGCTCATCCCGGCCAGGTCGATGGCCTGCCCGTCGGTGAGCTCTCGGACGTCGTCGGGCTCCACGAAGTCGTAGGTGCCCTGCGGCATGCCGAGAAGCATCTGCGCGGACTCCGGCGAGATGCCCTGGAGCGGATCGGCCAGGAGGTGACGGTCGTTGGGGTGGATCCAGGCAGTGGAGTCGTACGTCTTGCTCACCGGCGTCACGGACCACATGTGGTCGACGTGGCCGTGGGTGAGGAGCACGGCGACCGGCTTGAGGCGCTGCTCCCGGACGATCTCCTCGATGCCCTTGGCGGCGTCCTTACCGGGGTCGATCACGACACACTCGGTGCCCGGGCCGGTGGCGGCGACGTAGCAGTTGGTGCCCCACGGACCGGCGGGAAAGCCTGCGATCAACACGAGAAACACCCTATCCAGCGGTACAGTGCAGCGCCGCATCGTGGCGTCTGACTACGATGGGCATCCCGAGGTGTGCCGGGACACCACGGGGACCTGCAAGTTGAGCCGACCGGGACTGTGACGAGCACGGTGTCCGGCGGGGGAGATTTCATAAGAGGTTAGCGCCTCATGCGAAGAGTAGGGACATTGTGACCAGCGAGCAGTGGGGTCGGGTCGAGGAAGACGGAACGGTCTACGTGAAGACCGCAGAGGGCGAACGTTCCGTGGGGCAATACCCGGAAGGCACGCCGGAGGAGGCGCTTGCCTTCTTCACCAACCGGTTCGACCAGCTCGCCTTCGAGGTCGAGCAGCTCGAGCGGCGCGTGCATGCGGGTAAGACGTCGCCCGACGAGGCGACCGCGGCGGTCAAGACCGTCGTCGAGAAGGTGACCGATGCCAACGCGGTCGGTGACCTGGCCTCGCTGGTGGCGCGGCTGGACGCTCTGGCGCCGGTCATCGCCACCCAGCGCGAGGCCCGCAAGGCCGAGCGGGCCGCCAAGGCGGCCGAGGCGAAGGTCGCCAAGGAGGCTCTCGTCGACGAGGCCGAGAAGCTGGCCCAGAGCAACGACTGGCGCAACGGTGCCAACCGGCTACGTGAGCTGCTCGACCAGTGGAAGGCGCTCCCCCGCATCGACCGCGGTTCCGACGACGCGCTGTGGCGACGCTTCTCGACCGCACGCACGGCCTACACGCGTCGCCGCAAGGCCCACTTCGCCGAGCTCAACGCCCGGCGCGAGGACGCCAAGGTGATCAAGGAGCGGATCATCGTCGAGGCCGAGCAGCTCTCGACCTCCACCGACTGGGGCCCCACCGCCGGGCGCTACCGCGACCTGATGCGCGACTGGAAGGCCGCCGGGCCGGCGCCCAAGGACGTCGACGACAAGCTCTGGAAGCAGTTCCGGGCCGCCCAGGACGTCTTCTTCGGTGCCCGTGACGCCGCCAACGCGGCCCTCGACGCCGAGTTCGCGCAGAACGCCGTGGTCAAGGAAGGTCTGCTCGCCGAGGCGCAGGAGCTTCTCCCGCTGCTGGAGAAGGGCGACGACCTCGACGCCGTCAAGCGTTCCTTCCGCGATATCGCCGACCGCTGGGACGAGGCCGGCAAGGTCCCGCGCGACCGCATCAAGGACCTCGAGGGCGCGATGCGCAAGGTCGAGCAGGCCATCAAGTCCGCCGAGGACGACCAGTGGCGCAAGTCCGACCCGGAGAAGTCCGCTCGTGCCGACGACATGATCGCCAAGCTCGAGGAGGCCATCGCCCAGGTCGAGAGCGACCTCGCGAAGGCCCAGGCTTCGGGTGACGCCCGCAAGATCAAGAGCCTCGAGGAGAACCTCGAGTCGCGTCGTCAGTTCCTGGAGATGGCCAAGCGGGCCTCTGCAGACTTCTCCTGACCCGCACCCCGACTCGGCGCATCTGTCTCGAGCAGAGGCGCCGAGTCGGCGCATCTTGACCCGAAATCTGGCCGAGTCGGCTTGTCATGACGAGCCGACTCGGCGTGCTGTTTCGTCAGCTTGCGCCGACTCGGCGGGGTCACATGCCGGCGCCGCCGTAGTAGTCGCCCCTGGCCGCGTTGTCGCGCTTGATGTTGCGTACGTCCTCGGAGTCGACGCCCTTGGGCGCCATGCCGATGGTGGTCCAGGCCAGGCCCAGGAAGAGAAGTACGCCGCCGATGATGAGGATCCAGGTGAACATGCTGTGCTCCCTCTCTCACGCGCCCGAGTCGGCGCATCTGTTTCACAGATAACGAACGAGTCGGGCTTGATGTCCCATGATTGGGACATCAAGTGGGCGAATGGCTCAGAAGCCGAGGCCGCCAGTGCCGCCGTCGGAGCTGCCATGGTGCTTTGTTCCGTGGTATTCGGCGTTGCCCAGGGCTTGACCTCTGTTCCGGTTCGCCACAGCCTCGTCGACGCCTCGAGATGACTTCCTCACCGCCTGCCACACGACGGCGCCGACGATCACGACGCCTACAGCAATCAAAAACCAGGTGAACGGGTCCATCAGTTACTCACTCTCATTGCGTGACACGGTAGGCGTCGAAGACGCCGGGGACGGTGCGTACCTGCTTCAAGACCGTGTCGAGGTGCTTGGAGTCGGCCATCTCGAAGGAGAAACGGGACTTCGCGACGCGGTCGCGAGTGGTGGTCAGCTGGGCCGAGAGGATGTTCACGTGGGCGTCTGAGAGCGCCATGGTGATGTCGGACAGGAGCCGGGCACGGTCGAGCGCCTCGACCTGGATGTTGACCAGGAAGACCGAGTTGGACGTTGAGCCCCACTCGACCTCGAGCAGGCGCTCGGGATGGGATCGGAGCTCGGTGGCGTTGGTGCAGTCGGTGCGGTGGACGGAGACTCCCCCGCCCTTGGTGACGAAGCCGAGGATGTCGTCGCCGGGCACCGGCGTGCAGCACTTGGCGAGCTTGACCCAGACGTCCGGGGAGCCCTTGACGACCACGCCGGCGTCGGAGTTGGCGGTGGAGACCTTGCCGTGGCGCCTGCGGCCGACGTTGATGGCCTCGGCGAGGTCCTCGGCGGCACCGTCGTCGCCGCCGTGGTCCTCGATGACGCGGCGTACGACCGCCTGCGCGGAGAGGTGGCTCTCGCCGACCGCGGCGTAGAGAGCATCGACGTCGGCGAGGTCGAAGTGGTCGGCGGCGAGCATGAGCGACTCGCGCGACATCAGCCGCTTGAGGGGCAGGCCCTCCTTGCGCATGAGCCGGGCGATCGCGTCCTGGCCCTTCTCGATGGCCTCGTCGCGGCGCTCGCGGGTGTGCCACTGCCGGATCTTCGCCTTGGCCCGGTTGGACTTGACGAACGAGCCCCAGTCCCTCGACGGGCCGGCGTTGGGTGACTTGGAGGTGAAGACCTCGACGACGTCGCCGCTCTCCAGGGTCGACTCCAACGGCACCAGACGGCCGTTGACCCGGGCGCCGATGGTCTTGTTGCCGACCTCGGTGTGGACGGCGTACGCGAAGTCGACCGGGGTCGCGTCGGCAGGTAGCGCGATCACGTCACCCTTGGGCGTGAAGACGTAGACCTCGGTGCGCTTCATCTCGAAGCGCAGCGACTCCAGGAACTCGCCGGGGTCGTTGACCTCCGACTGCCAGTCCATGAGCTGTTTGACCCAGCTCATGTCGTTGTCCATCGGCCGGTCGGTGTCGACACCGGCGCGGCCGTCCTCCTTGTATTTCCAGTGCGCGGCCACACCGAACTCGGCACGGCGGTGCATCGCGAAGGTGCGGATCTGCAGCTCGACCGGCTTGCCCTGCGGGCCGATGACGGTCGTGTGCAGCGACTGGTACATGTTGAACTTCGGCATCGCGATGTAGTCCTTGAAGCGCCCCAGGACGGGGTTCCATCGCGAGTGCAGGATGCCGAGGACGGAGTAGCAGTCGCGCTCGTCCTCGACCAGGATCCGGATGCCGACCAGGTCGTTGATGTCGGAGAAGTCCTTACCGCCGACGATCATCTTCTGGTAGATCGAGTAGTAGTGCTTCGGTCGGCCGGTGACCGTCGCCTTGATCCGGGCCTCGTGCAGGTCGCGCTCGACCTGATCGATGACCTGGGCCAGGAACTTCTCACGCGACGGGTTGCGGTCGGCGACGAGGCGGACGAGCTCGTCGTACATCTTCGGGTAGAGGGTCGCGAAGGCGAGGTCCTCGAGCTCGAACTTGATGGTGTTCATGCCGAGCCGGTGGGCCAGCGGCGCGTAGATGTCGAGGGTCTCGCGGGCGCTGCGCTCCTGGCTCTTCTGCGGGACGTAGCGGAGCGTACGCATGTTGTGCAGGCGGTCGGCGAGCTTGATCACAAGCACCCGGATGTCGCGGGACATCGCCACGACCATCTTGCGGATCGTCTCGGCCTGCGCGGAGTCGCCGTAGGTGACCTTGTCGAGCTTGGTGACGCCGTCTACGAGGTGGGCGACCTCCTCACCGAAGTCGCGGGTGAGCTCCTTGAGCGTGTAGGGCGTGTCCTCGACGGTGTCGTGCAGCAGCGCCGCCACCAGGGTCGGCTCGGTCATACCGAGTTCGGCGAGGATCGTGGTCACCGCGAGCGGGTGGGTGATGTAGGGGTCGCCGCTCTTGCGCATCTGCGTGCCGTGGAGGCGCTCAGCAGTGACGTACGCCCGCTCCAGCAGCGTCAGATCGGCCTTCGGGTGGTTGGACCTCACCGCCCGGAACAGCGGCTCCAGCACAGGATTGCCCGGCGTGCCGCGTCCGCCGATCCGGGCCAGGCGCGCACGGACACTGCGGCCCGACGGGGCCGGGCCACTGCTCTCCCGCGCCTCGATGTTGTGCGCACGAGGCTGCGCGACGATGCGATCCTCTGCCATAGCCAGAGTCTACCGGCCCGACCCGGAGCGTTGGCTAGGACGACACTTGCGGGTTGGACACTAGCGGCTCACCAGCTAGCTGGTGAGCAGTGCGTGCACCGGCGTGTCCGGCAGCTTGCTGCGCGGGTCGAGGAAGCCGAGCTCGAGCAGCACCGAGACGCCCGCGACGACACCGCCGCAGCGCTCGACGAGCTCGATCGTGGCCGCCGCGGTGCCACCGGTCGCGAGGACGTCGTCGATGACCAGTACCCGCTCCCCCGGTGCGACCGCGTCGGTGTGGATCTCCAGAGTGGCCTCGCCGTACTCCAGCGAGTAGGAGACCGCGTGGGTCTCACGGGGCAGCTTGCCGGCCTTGCGTACGGGCACGAAGCCGACGCCGAGGTGCAGGGCCGCAGGGGCGCCGAGGATGAAGCCTCGCGACTCCATGCCGAGCACCTTGGTGACGGTCACGTTGCCGTCCGCGTCGCGCGCCGGAGCGGCGAGCGCCTCGACCACCTGCATGAAGCCCGCGTGGTCGGCCAGCAGCGGGGTGATGTCCTTGAACCCGACGCCCGGCTCCGGGAAGTCGGGAACGTCGGCGACCAGCCGCTCGAGGGTTTCCTCGAGCGACCGGCCACCAGCGGCCGTCTCGGAGACAGTCACTTGCGCTTCGACCTCGACTCGCGCTTCGGCTGCGGCCGCCCGGCGGCGCCGCTGTCGGAGACCTCACGGTGCTGGTCGGGTACGTTGCGGCCCCGGCCGGTCGCGGAGCGGTTGGGGCTGGTGCCCCGGCTCACGCCGGCCTCGTGAAGGTCCTCGGAGGCGCCGTCGCGGAGCTCGTCCGGCTCGTCGTCCTCGGCGACCGGCATGCGCTCGTCGAAGACCGGCACCGCGGCGTACTTGTCGGCTTCCTTCATCCGCGCGGCGGCGCGCTTGTCGGCGTCGACGACGTCCTTCTCCTTCGACTTCAGGTGCACCAGCAGCGGGGTGGCGATGAAGATCGAGGAGTAGGTGCCGACGGCCATACCGACGAAGAGGACCAGGGAGATGTCCTTCAGCGAGGAGGTGCCGAGCTGGACCGCGCTGACGTAGAGGATCGCGACGACCGGCAGCAGACCGATGATCGAGGTGTTCACCGAACGGACCAGGGTCTGGTTGATCGCCAGGTTGGCCGCGGCGGCGTAGGTCTGCTTCTTCTGCGACAGGTTGCGGGTGTTCTCCTTGACCTTGTCGAAGACCACTACGGTGTCGTAGAGCGAGTAGCCGAGAATCGTCAGGAAGCCGGTAACCGTTGCCGGGGTCACCTCGAACCCGATGATCGCGTAGACGCCGACCGTGATGACCACGTCGTGGGCCAGGGCGACGACGGCCGCGACCGACATCTTCCATTCCCTGAAGTAGATCCAGATGAACAGGACCACGCCGACGAGGAAGATGCCCAGCGCGAGGGCCGCCTTCGAGGCGACCCGCTGGCCCCAGCTGGGGCCGATGCCGGTGCGGCTGACGTCGTCCTCGGCCACGTCGGCGGTCTTCGTGATCGCCTCCATGATCGAGTCGTCGGCCTCGGAGTTGTCGGCGATCGCCTTGGTCTCGATGACGACCGACTTGGGGCCGGCGGTGCGCACCGTGGCGCCGTCGGCGGCCTCGACGGCCGTGTCACCGACCGCAGTACGCAGGTCATCGGCGAGCTTCTGGTCGGCCTGGGCGACAGTCACGGTGTAGCGCGTGCCGCCGGTGAAGTCGATGCCGAGGTTGATGCCCTGGAGCGAGACGCCGAGGACGACGGCGACGAGCACGACCGCGGAGACTGCGTACCAGAGCATCCGGCGACCGACGAAGTCGAAGGACTTCTCGCCGGTGTAGAGCTCCTTGCCGAGCCGCGAGATGGAGAACTTGCTCATCAGGCCTTGCCTCCGACCAGAGTGGTGCCCTTGGGGGCGTCGACGGTGCCGATTGCGCGCTGATCCATGCCGGAGAGCACGTGGCCCTTGTTGAAGAAGCCCCAGCCGGCCATCAGCTTGGTCATCGGGTGGGTGAACCAGAAGAACACCAGGACGTCGATGATGGTGGTCAGGCCTAGCATGAACGCGAAGCCCTTGACCTCGTTGGTCGCGAAGACGTAGAGCACGAACGCGGCCAGGAACGAGACGCCGTCGGAGGCCAGACAGGTGTTGCGGGCCCGGACCCAGGCGGTGTCGACGGCCACCCGCATCGAGCGGCCCTCACGCATGTCGTCACGCATCCTCTCGTAGAGGATGATGAAGGAGTCGGCGGTGATGCCGATACCGACGATCAGACCGGCCACGCCCGGAAGGTCCAGGGTGACGCCGGCGGTCTCGCTGAGCAGCAGGATCATCCCGTACGTCAGAGCACCAGCCACGAGCAGCGACCCGATCACCACGATGCTCATCGCGCGGTAGTAGAGGATCGAGAAGATCACCACGAGGATCAGGCCGACCAGGCCGGCCCAGAGTCCGGCGGTGAGCTGGTTGCCGGCCAGCGTCGGGCCGATGACCCGGGTCTGGATGCCGTCCTCGGGGAAGTCGAGCGGCAGCGAGCCGTACTTCAAGTTGTTGGCCAGCGCGGCGGCGGACTCCTGAGTGAAGTCGCCGCTGATCTGGGCGCCTCCGCTGATCCGCGAGTCGGCGGTCGGGGCCGAGATCACCTTGCCGTCCAGGACGATCGCGAACTGCTCGTTGGTGCCGGCAATGGCGCCGGTGGTGTCGGCGAAGACCTTGTTGCCCTCGGACTTGAAGTCCAGGGTCACCACGTAGTTGGCCTGCTGCTGCGGGATGCCGTAGGAGGCCTCGCTGATCTCGGTGCCCTCGATGACCGCCGGGGTCAGCAGGTAGGGGACGCCGTCCTCGTCACAGGTCAGCAGCGGCTTGCCGGGGATGTCCTCGGCCGGCTCGGCGCCTGGTGCGGGGCAGCTGAAGGAGTTGTAGGCGGTGGCCCACTCCTGCGGCGGCTTGCGCATGAACTCGACCGCGTCATCGACCTTGACGACCGCGTTCTCGTTCTGCTTCTCGGGCTTCGCACCGGCCGAGGGGCTGGCGCTCGGGTCGGCGCTCTCGGACGCCTTCTCGGATGCCTTGTCCGAGGCGCTCGCGGTCTCGGAGGCGCTGGCGGTCTCGCCACCGAACGCCGCGCGCGGCGAGGTGCCCGGCACGGTGCCGGTCGAGGGGTCCTGGACCATCGAGCCACTGGGGTCGGCGGCGCCACACGTCTTCTGCGGGCTGCAGGCGACCAGGCGGAAGCGGAGCTTCGCGGTCTGGCGTACGCGCTCGGCGGTCTCCTGCTGCACCTTGCCGGTGCCGGGGATGGAGACCTTGATGACGTCGTTGCCCTCGGTGGTCACTCGGCCGCCGGTGATGCCGGAGCCGTTGACGCGCTGGTCGATGATCGACTTGGCCTCGTCGAGGCTCTCCTTGGGGACCGAGCCGCCTTCGGAGTTCTCCGCGGTCATCGAGATCTCGGTGCCGCCGCGCAGGTCGAGGCCCAGCTCGGGCTTCCAGGTGCCGGCGAACGCGATGCCGCCGAACATGATCGCAATGGCCAAGAAGAGCAGTGCGAGTGTCCGGCCGGGGCGCGCTGTCTTGCGTGCCATGTGTTGGTCAGTCCTTCTTGTCGAGGTCCACGATGACGTTCTCGGCGTCGGCGGAGGTCTTGTCGGCCGCAGCCTCGACCTCGCGCTCCTCGCCGGTCTCGTCGTCGCCGGTCTCCTCTTCGATCTCCTCAGCAGGCGCCTCGGTGACCTTCTGGGCCACGGCCTGGCGCACGACCTGGATGACGACGCCGTCGGCGATCTCGACCTTGATGTTCGTCGTGGTCTCCTCGACCTCCGCCACGGTGCCGTAGAGCCCGGCGGTCAGCATCACCCGGTCACCCGGCTGGAGGTTGAGCTGGAGCTCACGAGCCTGCTTCGCACGCTTCTGCTGCGGCCTGATCAACAGGAAGTAGAACAGGACGATGATGACGATAAAGGGAAGGAATTCCACGGGGGTTCGGCTCCGACAGTCTGAGTGGTCACCGGCAGGCGCACGGCGACGTGCAAGTCTAACCAGGCACCTGGTTGAGACTGTGAATCAGGCCTCATCCCAGAGCGTGTCCACGGACCAAGATGCCGCCTCAGTGTTGGCCGGGACCGGCAGTCCGAGGTGTTGCCAGGCGGCTGGGGTGGCAACACGGCCCCGCGGCGTACGGGCCAGGAAGCCGGAACGCACCAGGAACGGCTCGGCCACCTCCTCGACCGTCTCGCGCTCCTCCCCCACCGCGACGGCGAGGGTGGAGATGCCCACCGGGCCGCCGCCGAACCTGCGGCACAGGGCGTCGAGGACGGCCAGGTCGAGCCGGTCCAGGCCGAGCGGGTCGACCTCGTAGAGGTCGAGCGCCTTCTCGGCGATCTGCTGGGTGACCGTGCCGTCGGCCTTGACCTGGGCATAGTCGCGTACGCGGCGCAGCAGCCGGTTGGCGATCCGTGGCGTGCCTCGGGAGCGGCCGGCGATCTCGGCGGCGCCGTCGTCCTTGAGCGTCACCTCGAGCAGCCCCGCGGAGCGGCGCACGATCAGCTCGAGGTCGGCCGGGTCGTAGAGCTCGAGGTGGCCGGTGAAGCCGAACCTGTCCCGGAGCGGACCCGGGAGGAGCCCGGCGCGCGTGGTCGCGCCGACCAGCGTGAACGGCGGCAGGTCGATCGGGATCGCGGTCGCGCCCGGGCCCTTGCCGATGACCACGTCGACCCGGAAGTCCTCCATCGCCAGGTAGAGCATCTCCTCGGCGGGTCGGCTCATCCGGTGGATCTCGTCGACGAAGAGCACCTCGCCCTCGTTGAGCCCGCTCAGGATCGCGGCCAGGTCGCCAGCGTGGGTGATCGCCGGGCCGCTCGTGATCCGAAGCGGCGCCGACATCTCGGCGGCGATGATCATCGCGAGGGTCGTCTTGCCGAGGCCCGGCGGCCCGGAGAGGAGTACGTGGTCGGGGGCCCGCTCACGCCGCCGCGCCGCCTCGAGGACGAGGCCGAGCTGCTCGCGGACGCGTTGCTGGCCGATCAGCTCGTCGAGGGTCTTCGGGCGCAGCGCGGCCTCGACGGCGCGGTCGTCGCCGTCGGCCTCGGCGATGGTGAGCGAGGAGAAGTAATCCTCCTCGGCCTGGTCCAGGTCGTCCTCGTGCATGGGTCCTTATGCCTTCGAAAGGGTGCGCAGGGCCGCCCGAAGAAGCAGCGAGATGTTGGCCTGGTCGCCGGCCTCGGGCTCGATCGCGGTCACCGCCTTGTCGGCGTCCCGGGCGTTGTAGCCCAGGCCGACGAGGGCCTCGGTGACCTGGTCGCGCCACGGCGCCGCTGTGGTGGCGCGCGCAGGGGCGGAGGCGGTGCCGGTCGGGGCGCCGATCCTGTCCTTGAGCTCCAGGATGATCCGCTGGGCACCCTTCTGCCCGATGCCGGGGACCTTGGTGAGGGTCTTGGCGTCCTCGCCCGCGATGGCCAGCCGGATGCCGTCGGGCGAGAGGACGGCGAGCATGGCCTGGGCGAGCTTCGGGCCGACACCGGAGGCGGTCTGGAGAAGCTCGAAGAGCGTGCGCTCGTCTGTGTCGGTGAAGCCGAAGAGGGTCAGCGAGTCCTCGCGCACGACCAGGCTGGTCGGCAGGTGCGCCTCCTCGCCGGTGCGGAGCGTGGCCAGCGTGTTGGGCGTGCAGAGCAGCTCGATGCCGATCCCGCCGACCTCGACGACGGCGGTGGAGAGACTGACGGCGGCGACCTTGCCGCGTACGGACGCGATCACTTCTTTGTCCTTCCGGCCGCGGCGAGCGCGGCTTCGATGCGGTTCTGGGCGCCTCCGCGCCACTGGTGGGTGATGGCCAGCGCCAGCGCGTCGGCGGCATCGGCGGGCTTGGGCGGGGTCGAGAGCCGCAGGATGCGGGTCACCATGGCGGTCACCTGGGCCTTGTCGGCGCGGCCGTTGCCCGAGACGGCGGCCTTGACCTCCGAGGGCGTGTGCAGGGCGACCGGGAGACCGCGCCGCGCGGCGCAGACCATCGCCAGGCCGCTGGCCTGGGCCGTACCCATGATCGTGGAGACGTTGGACCGCGCGAAGATCCGCTCGATCGCGACCGCGTCGGGCCGGTGCTCCTCGATCCAGGCGTCGATCCCCTTCTCGATGGTCACCAGCCGCTCCCAGACGGGGAGATCGGAGGACGTACGGATCACTCCGACGTCCACCATCGACAGCGGCCTGCCGAGCGAGCCGTCGACCACGCCCATCCCGCACCGGGTCAGGCCGGGGTCGATCCCAAGCACGCGCACTGAAGCACCTCTTCCACAACGACCGGGCCGGCCGGGTGTCGAACGTCTGTTCGTAGACTACCTGCCGGCCGCTGCCTCCGGCGCTACGACACCCTCATTCAGGATGACGCAACGCGCCTCGGAGGTCACCAGTCGCTGTAGAGGCCTCCTGCGCTCACAGGCTGTCGGTCCGCCGCTCCTCGACGGTCTCCGTACCGTCCGCATGCCTCCGCCTCGCGACCGTGCGTGAGCGACCGCCGGTGTTCAGCGTCACAGCGGTCAGGATCAGCACCAACGCTCCGACGGCGGCCAGGATCCAGCCGATCATCGTCAGATCGACCCCGCTGACCGAGACGTGCACAGCCAGCGCCAGGACCAGCCCGACCACGAGCAGAATCGCTCCTACGCCGTATCCCATCGTGTCCTCCTTCCAGCGGGAACGCGCCCTGGTGGCGGTTCGCGACCTTCCGGGTACCCGGCATCCACCCCGGGCATGAGCCGGTTCACAAGGGGACGACAGCGCGCTCGGCGCCGCAGGTCAGGCGTCGACGGTCTCCATGACCTCATCGGGAACGTCGGCGTTGGAGAAGACGTTCTGGACGTCGTCGAGGTCGTCGACGGCGTCGATGAGCTTGAAGACCTTCTCGGCCGCGGAGGCATCGGCGACGGGGATGTCCATGGAGGCCACGAACTGGACCTCGGCGGAGTCGTAGTCGATGCCGGCGTCCTGCAGCGCGGTGCGTACCGCGACGACGTCGGAGGGGTCGGAGACGATCTCGAAGGACTCACCGAGGTCGTTGACGTCCTCGGCACCGGCGTCGAGGGTGGCCTCGAGGAGGTCGTCCTCGGAGATCTCCTTGCCCTCCTGGGCCTTGGCCACGACGACGACGCCCTTGCGGTCGAAGAGCCGCGAGACCGAGCCCGGGTCGGCCATGGTGCCGCCGTTGCGGGTGACCGCGGTGCGCACCTCCATGGCCGCCCGGTTGCGGTTGTCGGTCAGACACTCGATGAGGAGCGCGACGCCCTGGGGGCCGTAGACCTCGTACATGATCGTGTCGTAGCTGACCCCGCCGCCGTCGAGCCCACCGCCGCGCTTGACCGCGCGGTCGATGTTGTCGTTGGGGACCGACTGCTTCTTGGCCTTCTGGATCGCATCGAAGAGGGTCGGGTTGCCCGTCGGGTCAGGACCGCCGGTCTTGGCCGCGATCTCGATCGTCTTGATGAGCTTGGCGAAGAGCTTGCCGCGCTTGGCGTCGATCGCCGCCTTCTTGTGCTTCGTCGTTGCCCACTTGGAGTGGCCGCTCATCTGGAAACCGTCCTTTGCCCCGCGTCGTCGCTGATGCTTGTCGTGCCGCCTCCGCTCTACCCATTTTCGGGGCGCCACATGGCAGCAGACACCCAGTTTAACTACGTGCGGTGCGTCACCGTCAGCAGCAGGTGTCGACGAAGAGCTGATGCAGCCGGTCGTCGGCGTTGACCTCCGGATGGAACGAGGTCGCCATGAGCTGGTTCTGGCGTACGGCGACGGGGTGCTCCCCCACGCTCGCCAGCACCTCCACGCCCGGACCGATCTGCTCGACCCAGGGCGCCCGGATGAAGACGCCGTGGACCGTGTCGTCCAGCCCGGTGACCTCCAGGTCGGTCTCGAACGACTCCGTCTGCCGCCCGAAGGCGTTGCGCCGGACGGTGATGTCGAGCCCGCCGATCGTCTCCTGGCCCTGGGCCGCGTCGAGCAGCCGGTCGGCCAGGAGCACCATGCCGGCGCAGGTGCCGAGCGCCGGCATCCCGCCGCGGACCCTCTCGCGGAGCGGGTCGAGCAGGTCGAACGTACGCGCCAGGCGCCACATCGCCGTCGACTCCCCGCCGGGGATGACGAGAGCGTCGCACGCGTCGAGCTCCTCCCGACGGCGTACGGACGTCGCCTTCACCCCCAGGCGGTCGAGGGCGGCGAGGTGCTCGCGGACGTCGCCCTGGAGGGCGAGTACGCCGACAGTGGTCACCAGCCGCGCTCCGCGAACTGGATCGACCTAGCCGGCTCGTCGACGTTGATGCCGACCATCGCCTCGCCGAGGCCGCGGGAGACCTTGGCGACGACGTCGGGGTCGTCGTGGAAGGTGGTCGCCTTGACGATCGCCTCGGCGCGCTGGGCAGGGTTGCCGGACTTGAAGATGCCGGAGCCGACGAACACGCCCTCGGCGCCGAGCTGCATCATCATCGCGGCGTCGGCCGGGGTCGCGATGCCGCCGGCGGTGAACAGGACGACCGGGAGCTTGCCGTTCTCGGCGACCTCCTTGACCAGCTCGTAGGGAGCCTGGAGCTCCTTGGCGGCCACGTAGAGCTCGTCCTCGGCAAGGGCGCCGAGACGGCGGATCTCGCGGCGGATCGTACGCATGTGGGTCACGGCGTTGGACACGTCGCCGGTGCCGGCCTCGCCCTTGGAGCGGATCATCGCCGCGCCCTCGGTGATGCGGCGCAGGGCCTCGCCGAGGTTGGTCGCGCCGCACACGAACGGCACGGTGAAGGCCCACTTGTCGATGTGGTTCTCGTAGTCGGCCGGGGTCAGCACCTCGGACTCGTCGATGTAGTCGACGCCCAGGGACTGCAGCACCTGGGCCTCGGCGAAGTGGCCGATCCGGGCCTTGGCCATGACCGGGATGGAGACGGCCTCGATGATGCCGTCGATCATGTCAGGGTCGGACATGCGGCTCACGCCGCCCTGGGCACGGATGTCGGCGGGGACGCGCTCGAGCGCCATCACCGCCACCGCCCCGGCGTCCTCGGCGATCTTCGCCTGCTCGGCGGTGACCACGTCCATGATCACGCCGCCCTTGAGCATCTCCGCCATTCCTCGCTTGACCCGCGAGGTTCCCGTCTCATTCATGCTTGTAGCCATGAGGCGATCGTAGGTCGGGACGAGGCGTACGCCCTCCTCGGAAAGCCCTGCTCAGGCCACTGTTCCCAAAGTGGACTGCTCCAAGTGGACTGCTACCCGGCCAACGCCGCGGCGGCCTCGGCCACCGCGGTGGGGGCGCCGGCCAGGGACCAGGTGACACCACCGGCTTCCACCTGGGTCGTGGCTCCGCCGGCCCCCAGGACGAGGGCGGCGCCGGGGAGGCGGTCCCAGTCGGGGACGGAGTGCTGACAGAAGAGGTGGAGCTTTCCCTGTGCGATCGCGGTGAGGTCCATCGAGCCGGAGCCGAGGATCCGGATCGAGGCGGCGTCGCTGGCGACGCGGACGTAGGCCTCGCCGACCGGATGCTTCAGCTTCGAGGGGTGGAGGTAGGTGGTGAGGCAGGCGAGGGCGAGCGGCGTGTCGGGCATCGCGTCGAGCCGGACGCCGTTGCGGGTGGTGGGCAGCTCGGGGCCGCCGACGTAGACCGCGTCCTCCGCCGGTGAGTAGATCGCACCCAGGACGATGCCGTCGCCGTCGGTCAGCGCCAGCGCGGAGCACCACCAGTCGAGGCCACGTACGAAGTTGTAGGTGCCGTCGACCGGGTCGATGGTCCACACCCGGCCGGTGGCCGACTCACGGGCCGAGCCCTCCTCGCCGAGGATGCCGTCGCCGGGGTGCTCGTCCGTCAGGCGTTCGACGATCGCCTTCTCGGCGGCCTTGTCGGCGGCGGTGACCAGGTCGGAGACCGAGGTCTTCGTCTCGATCGAGTCGCCGATGCCCTCGGTGCGCATCTTCGCGGCGAGCGAGCCGGCGCCGCGGACGAGCTCCGCGGCCAGGCGTACGTCTGCCTCCGTCGGCGCGGTCACGAGGCCGCCTCCTCGGCGAGGGCCTGCTTGCGGACGGTCCAGATGCGCTGGCCGACGGTGACGGTCGAGGCGACGGCGAGGATCCACAGCGCGATGTAGATGAGCAGGTCGAGGGAGAAGATGCCGGCGAAGCCGGTCATCACCAGGACCAGGACCAGACGGTCGGCGCGCTCGGCGATGCCGACGTTGGCGGTGAATCCCAGCGACTCGGCGCGGGCGCGGGCGTAGGAGGTGACCGCACCTATGACGAGGCACCACAGGGACAGTGCGAGATAGAGGTCGGAGTCACCCGGGCCGGCGAAGTAGAGCGCCAGGCCACCGAAGACCGCGCCGTCGCCGAACCGGTCGAGGGTGGAGTCCCAGAAGGCACCGAACTTCGACGTACGCCCGACGGCACGCGCCATCGCCCCGTCGATCAGGTCGCTGAACACGAAGCAGGTGATGAAGATCGTGCCGGCCAGCAGCTCGCCGCGCGGGTAGAAC
Source organism: Nocardioides sp. NPDC023903 (assembly GCF_040639295.1). Classification (NCBI taxonomy): domain Bacteria; kingdom Bacillati; phylum Actinomycetota; class Actinomycetes; order Propionibacteriales; family Nocardioidaceae; genus Nocardioides; species Nocardioides sp. NPDC023903. The sequence continues at coordinate 188,987 of NZ_JBEZZS010000004.1, forward strand.
GCCAGCGCTCCGACCGCTACTCCGATGGTGCCGACGAGCGTCACGAGGTCCGGGCTGATCTTCAGCGCCACGAACAGCCGGACGATGGGCGCGAGGACGACTCCCTGAACGAAGCCTTTGATGTGATCCAACATGGCGCGGCCACGCTATCGGATCCCACCGACAACTCGATCGACCGAACTGCAAACTCGATCGGTACAACTGACGTCTCGGCCGACGCAAGCGCCGTCTCGGCTAGGTTCCTTCGGTCAGATCGCGGACCTCGGCGTAGCGGGAGCGGACGGCGGGGTCGGGGTCGGCCTCGTACGTCTCGGTGCCGGCGAGCTCCCAGGTCGGGGGCTCCGCGCCGCCGGCGAGGAGCCAGGCGGCCTGGCGGGCGGCGCCGTCGGCGACGTACTCCCCCGGTTCGGGGACGAGTACGGGGTGGCCGAGGACGACGGGGGCGAGACGGCGTACGGCCTCGGATCGGGCGCCACCGCCGACGAGGAGTACGCGGTTGACCGCGACGCCCTGGGACTTCAGCGCGTCGATGCCGTCAGCGAGGCCGCAGAGCAGTCCCTCGACGGCCGCGCGCGCCAGGTAGGCAGGTGCAGCGGTGGCGAGGGTCAGACCGTGGATCACGCCACGAGCCGACGGCCGGTCGGGGGTGCGCTCGCCCTCGAGATAGGGGACGAGGACCAGCCCACCGGAGCCCGAGGGGGCCTCCAGCGCCAGCCGGGAGAGCTCCTCGTGGCTCACCCCGAGCAGCCGGGTGGTGGCGTCGAGTACCCGCGCGGCGTTGAGGGTCGCGACCAGCGGCAGGTAGCGGCCGGTGGCGTCGGCGAAGCCCGCCACGGTGCCGGACGCGTCCGAGGTGGGCGTCTCCGAGACCGCGCAGGCGACGCCGGATGTGCCGATCGAGACGACCACGTCGCCGGGCCGGGCGCCGACACCCAGAGCCGCGCCGGCGTTGTCGCCGCAGCCGGGGCCGAGCAGTGCGCCGGCCGGCGTACGTCCTGCCGAGGCCGCCGGCGCGAGCACCTCCGGCAGCACGACGTCGTCACGCCCGAGGGCGCGTTTGAGCAGGTCGCGACGGTATTCGCCGGTCACCGCCGAGTAGTAGCCGGTGCCGCTGGCATCACTGCGATCCGTACGCAGCGCCTCCAGCCCCGGCGCACCCGCGAGCTTCCAGGTCAGCCAGTCGTGGGGCAGGCACACCGCCGCGACCCGGGCCGCGGCTTCAGGCTCGTGCTCGGCCAGCCAGCGCAGCTTGGTGGCCGTGAAGCTGGCCACCTGCACCGAGCCGACGGCCTCGGCCCAGGCCGCGGCACCCAGCTCAGTGTTGAGCGCGGCGGCCGCGCCGGCCGAGCGGGTGTCGTTCCACAGCAGCGCGGGACGTACGACCTCTCCGGCCTCGTCCAGGCACACCATCCCGTGCTGCTGTCCACCGACGGAGACGGCGGCGACGTCATCGAGCCCGCCGGCCGCCTCGGCGGCCGACTCGAGCGCGGTCAACCACGCCGCCGGGTCCACCTCCGTCCCCTCGGGGTGCGGCGCGGAGCCGGAGCGCACCAGCGCCCCGGTCTCCGCGTCACGGACGACGATCTTGCAGGACTGGGTCGAGGAGTCGACCCCGGCGACGAGCGGCATGCCCTGCAACCTAACGAAGCCCGAGGAGGTGGTCCATGGCCAGCTGGTCGAGGTGCTCGAACGCGTAGCCGTGGTCCAGCTTCTCGATGTCGTAGGTCGCCTTGCGGATGTCCTCGAGCGTCTCGCCCTCGGCCAGGGTAGGCACGGAGAGCTCCTCGACCTGCGAGGCCTCGAGCGCAGCCTTGACCTCCGGGTCCGCCCGGAACGCCTTGGCCCGCTCACGCAGCACGAGGTAGTTGCGCATGCAGCCCGCGGCCGACGCCCACACGCCGTCCTCGTCCTCGGTGCGCGGCGGCTTGAAGTCGAAGTGGCGCGGGCCCTCGTAGCCCTTGGACTCCAGCAGGTCGACCAGGTTGAACGCACCGCGCAGGTTGCCGGCGCCGAAGCGGAGGTCCTGGTCGAAGCGCGGGCCGTGCTGACCGTTGAGGTCGATGTGGAAGAGCTTGCCGTGCCACAGCGCCTGCGCGACACCGGAGGCGAAGTTGAGTCCGGCCATCTCCTCGTGACCGACCTCCGGGTTGAGGCCGACCAGCTCGGGACGGTCGAGGGTGTTGATGAAGGCGAGCGCGTGGCCGATGGTCGGCAGCAGGATGTCGCCGCGGGGCTCGTTGGGCTTCGGCTCGATGGCGAACCGGATGTCGTACCCCTGCTCGGTCACGTAGTCGCCGAGCAGGTTGACCGCCTCGCGGTAGCGGTCCAGCGCGGCCGCGATGTCCTTGGAGGCGTGGGACTCGGCGCCCTCACGGCCACCCCACATGACGTACGTCGTCGCACCGAGCTCCGCGGCGAGGTCGATGTTGCGCGCCACCTTGGCGATCGAGTAGCGGCGCACCTCGCGGTCGTTCGAGGTGAAGCCACCGTCACGGAAGACGGGGTGACCGAAGAGGTTGGTGGTGGCCATCGGCACCTTGAGGCCGGTCTCATCCAGCGCGGCCTTGAGCTTGTCGATCTCCGCCTGGCGCTCGGCGTCGCTCGCGTCGATCGCGAAGACGTCGTTGTCGTGGAAGGTGATGCCGTAGGCGCCGAGCTCGGCCAGCTTGTGCACCGAGTGGGCGACGTCGAGGTGAGGCCGGCTCGCCGATCCGAACACGTCCTGTCCGTTCCAGCCCACGGTCCACAGCCCGAAGGTGAACTTGTCCTCGGCGGTGGGGGTGTAATCCGTCATAGCCTTGCTTCCTCACATTAGTTCATGACTCGGACTATATGACCATCATGAAACGCGACGGCCGTCACATTGTCAACCCTTCTGGCACCCATGAGCGGGTCGCTTGACCCAAAGTTCATAACTTGGTCTAATCCCGTGCATGACCGTCAGAACCGAGCCTGCCCAGCATGCCGGGATGCGGGCGAGCAACCTCGCGCTCGTGCTCGGCGAGGTAGCGCGCACCAGCCCGGTCTCCCGGGCGCAGGTCGCTGCGCGCACCGGCCTGACGAAGTCGTCGGTATCCGGGCTGGTGTCCGATCTCATCTCCGCCGGCCTGATCCAGGAGAGTGCCCCTGCCGCGACCGAGCGTGGTCGGCCCGCCACGGCGCTCAGCCTCGCTCCCGGAGGCATAGCCGGCCTCGGCCTGGAGGTCAACGTCGACTACCTCGCCGCCACGGTGACCGACCTGACCGGCATGCCCCGCTACCACCACGTCGTACGCCGCGACAACCGCGGCCGCGAGGTCGACGAGGTGGTCGCCGACCTCATCGAGGTGGCCCGCACCGCCGCCCGCAGCGCCGCCTCCCAGGGTCTGCCGCTGTCAGGTGCCTGTGTGGCGGTTCCCGGTCTGACCGTCGACGGTGCCGTCGTACGCACGCCCAACCTGGGCTGGGACCGGGTCGATCTCGCCGACGCCGTCCGCGAGGGCACCGGGCTCGAGGTCGACCTGGAGAACGAGGCCAATCTGGCGGCTCTCGGCGAGATGTGGTTCGGCGGTCACGAGCACGACGGCGCTCCCCTGCGCGACTTCGTGCACGTCTCCGGTGAGATCGGCATCGGTGGCGGCATCGTGATCGGAGGCGAGGTCTTCCGCGGCGCGCATGCGGGTGCCGGCGAGCTCGGCCATGTCGTGGTGGCCCCCGGCGGCCCGCGGTGCGGCTGCGGCGGTCACGGCTGCCTGGAGCGGATGGCCGGGCAGCAGGAGATCCTCGCCCGCGCGCAGGTGGCGACGATGGCCGACCTCACCCGGGCCTGCGAGGCGGGAGATCAGGCCGCGCTGGACGCCGTCGCCGGCGCCGGGCGACACCTCGGCGTCGCGCTCGCCTCGGTCATCACCCTCCTCGACCCCACCGCGATCGTGCTCGGTGGCGCCTTCGCCACGCTCGCGCCCTGGCTCTCCGCGGCGACCGCGGCCTCGATCAGCCACCACACCGGTGCCGTCGAACCGCCCCGGCTGCTGGTCTCAGGGCTCGGCAGCGACGCCGCGGTGCGGGGAGCGGCCGGGACCGTCGTACGTCGCGTCATCGCCGATCCCGCTGCCCATCTCGCCCGGCAAGCCGCCCAACCCAGCTAGCGCGAGACCGTCGCCGTCGTGATCCGCCGGTCAGCGGTGCTGACCCGGTGGACGTCACCGGTGACGGTGACCAGCGCCTTGTCGATGCCCGACTCGCCGACGGCAGAGGGCGTCTCGACGTCGGAGATCTCGGCGATGCCCTCCGCGACGGCGGTGGCGACCTTCTCGCCAGCCGAGGCGGCGACCCAGACCTCGACGTCACCGGGCTCGACGACACGGGCGAGGCTCCGGTCCGTGAAGGCAAGCCGGGTCGTGGGCACCTCGAAGCGCACCGTCGCCGACTCGCCCGGCTGTAGCGCGACCCGCTGGTAGCCGAGCAGCTGCGCGATCGGTCGGACCACAGAGGCCTGCAGATCGCGACCGTAGAGCTGGACCACGTCCACACCGGCGACATCACCGAGGTTGGTGACGGTCACCTCCACCTCGAACGTGCCACCGGCCTCGACCGAGCGGTCGGCCGAGAGCCCGATGTGGCCGAAGGTGGTGTAGGAGAGTCCGAAACCGAACGGCCGCACCGGGGTCGAGTCGGCGGAGGTCACCCCGGAGGGCCCACCAAGGATGGGGTGCAGGTAGGTGTAGGGCTGGGCTCCGGCCGAGCGCGGCAGGGTCACCGGCATTCGCCCCGACGGGTTGACGGCACCGGTGAGGACGCGGGCGATCGCGGGTCCGCCCTCCTCGCCCGGGAAGAACGCCTGCAGCACCGCCGCGGGACGGTTGGGGCCATTCTGATCGCCTCGGGCTCCGCTTCGGCCGTCCAGCGCCCAGCCGATGGCGTACGGCCGGCCGGTGACCAGCACCAGGACCGTCGGGGTCCCGGTGGCGACCACGGCCTCGATCAGCTCACGCTGGACGCCGGGCAGATCGAGGGACTCGGTGTCGTTGCCCTCCCCCACGGTGCCCTTGCCGAACAGGCCCGCCTGGTCGCCGGCGACGACCACGGCGACCTCAGCCCTGCTGGCCGCCTCGACGGCAGCCGCGATCCCGGTGGTGTCGGTGCCCTCGATCTCGCAGCCCCGGACGACCTCGATATCGGCGGAACCCAGCTCGGCCCGCAGCGCCTCCGCGATCGTCGGCACCTCGATGCCGAGCGCGACGTCGGGATGGTGGGCGAGGACGTGGTTGGGGAAGGAGTAGCACCCCATCAGCGCCTCGGCACGGTCGGCGTTGGGACCGATCACCGCGAGCCTGGTGGCGGTCCGGGCGAGCGGGAGGGTGCCGTCGTTGGACAGCAGGACCACCGACTCCTCGGCCAGGCGGCGGGCCACGTCCCGGTGGGCCGGGGTGTCCAGGTCGATGTCGGTCGGCGGCTCGGCGGCGAACTCCTCGTCGAGCAGCCCGAGCTCCTCCTTCGCGGCCAGCGCTCGCAGGACGGCACGGTCGATGACCGCCTCGTCCACCTCGCCGGCCCGGACCAGCGCGGCCAGGGGCTCCAGGAACGTGTCGCCGCTGGGCAGCTCGACGTCGATCCCGGCCTCCAGAGCCATCGCGGCGGCATGGCCACGGTCGCCCGCGACCCCGTGCATGAGGGCAAGGAAGGCGACCGAGAAGTAGTCGGACACCACCGTCCCGTCGAAGCCCCACTCCTCGCGCAGCAGCCCGGTGAGCAGCTCGGTGTTAGCGGCCAGCGGAATGCCGTCGACGTCGTTGTAGGCGTTCATCACCGACCGCGCGCCGCCGTCGAGAACGGCCATCTCGAAGGGCGGCAGGAAGACGTCCGCCAGCTCACGCGGTCCCGCGGCGACCGGGGCGTGGTTGCGGCCGGCCCGCGAGCCGGAGTAGCCCACGAAGTGCTTCAAGGTCGCCTGGATGCCGGCGGACTGCAGCCCCCGGACGTACGCGGTGCCGACCGTCCCCACCACGTAGGGGTCCTCGGAGATGGCCTCCTCGGAGCGTCCCCAGCGCGGGTCGCGGATCACGTCGAGCACGGGTGCGAGGCCCTGGTGCACCCCCAACGTACGCATCGAGGAGCCCATCAGCGACGCCATCTCCTCGACGAGATCAGGGTCGAAGGCGGCACCCCAGGCCAGTGGCGTCGGGAAGCAGGCGGCCTTCCAGGCGGCCAGCCCGGTGAGGCACTCCTCGTGGACCAGCGCCGGGATGCCCAGCCTGGTCTCGCGCAGCAGCCGGCGCTGCTCCTCCCACAACCACTGCGCCCGCTCGGCCGGTTCGACCGGACGGGTGCCGTAGACACGGGTGAAGTGGCCGATCCCGTGCTCGGTGACCTCGGCGAGCCGCTCCGGCGCGCCGGCCGTCATCTCGTCGGCCAGCGGCGCGACGACCTCATCACCGTGGTCGATCCAGAAGCCGACGAGCTGCGCCAGCTTCTCCTCGAGCCTCATCCGCGCGTGCAGCTCGTGTACCCGCGTGGATACCTGCGGCCATGCACGGGTCTGGGCTGGTTTCTGAATGTCGGTCATCCCTTCACCGCTCCTTGCAGTCCGGAGACGATCCGGCGCTGCAGTGCCAGGAACAGCACCAGCGCGGGGATCATCGCAATCGTCGTGAACGCCAGGACACCGGCGGTGTCGGCGGAGTGCTCGGTGGAGAAGTCGGCCACCCCGAGCGGCAGCGTGCGCATGTCGTCCTGCAGCAGCAGGAGCGGCAGGATGTACGCGTTCCAGGAGGTCACGAAGGCGAGCACCGCCACCGTGATCACCCCCGGCATCGACAGCGGCAGCATGATCCGCCAGAAGACGCCGATCCGCGAGGCGCCGTCGATCAGCGCCGCCTCCTCCAGCTCGCGCGGCAGCGCCATCAGGAACGGCCGCAGGATCACCACCGTCAGTGGCAGCGCGAAAGCCGCCTGCGGCAGCGCCACTCCCCACCAGGTGTTGCCCATCCCCAGGTCGCGGGTGACCAGGATGAACAGCGGGATCACGGCCACCGCCGCCGGGAAGAGCAGACCCAGCACGAAGACCATGAACAGTGCCTCGCGACCCTTGAACTTGTAGCGCGCCAGCGGGTAGGCAGCCATCACCCCGAAGACCACCGCGACCAGCGTGGTGATGACCGCGATGACGGTCGAGTTGATCGCGTACGTCCAGAACGACCCGCCGCTCAGCACGCTGGAGTAGTTCGATGTGACCCATGGGTCGGGCAGCCCGGTCGGCTTCTCGGCCAGCTGGGCGTTGGTTCGGAAGCCGCCCATCGCGCCGTAGAGCACCGGCCCGACGGTGATCGCCACGACGATCAGCGAGACCAGATAGACGAGCACGTTGTTGCCGCCGCGCTTGCCGCGCGGCGCCAGGTTGGTTGTGACGCTCATGCCGCCGCCTCCTTGGTGTCACGGCGCAGCACGACCAGCTGGTAGACCAGCGCCATCACGAACGCGATCGCGAACAGGACGACCGAGGCCGCCCCGGCGATGCCGTAGTTGTGCCGGTTGGTGCCCTCGTCGATCAGGTACGTCGCCATCGTGGTCGTCGCGTCGGCGGGCCCGCCTCCGGTGAGGACCCAGATCATGTCGAAGCACTGGATCGAGCCGATCATCGACAGGAAGCACCAGGTGCGGATCGTCGGGCCGAGCAGCGGGATGCTGATCCGCCACTGCGTCTGCCACCAGCTGGCACCGTCGAGCTGTGCCGCCTCGTAGAGCTCCTCGGAGACACCTTGCAGGCCCGCGAGGAACAGCAGCACCGCCAGGCCGAGATACTTCCAGGTCAGCACCGCGAGCACGACCCACAGGGCGACTTCGGGAGTGCCGAGCCAGCCCTCCTCGGGCGGGCTGAGGCCGATCCCGTTCATGAGGGCGTCGACCAGGCCGTACTCCGGTTGCAGCAGCTGGAACCAGATGACGCCGGCGATGACCTCGGCCAGGACGTACGGGACGAAGATCAGCGTCCGCAGCACCCCCTGCCCCGCCATCTTGCGGTTGAGCAGCAGCGCGATGGCCACGCCCAGGGGCAGCTGCACGATGATCGAGCCGACCACGATGATCATGTTGTGGGCGACCGCATCCCGGAAGACGCTGTCGGCGAGCACCTCGGCGTAGTTCTCGAGCCCGACGAAGTCGTCGAGCGGGCCGAGGCCCTTCCAGTCGTAGAGGGAGAACCGCGCCGCGGTGATGATCGGCCAGGCGACGAACAGGGCCATCAGCGCCAGGGCCGGGGTCACGAAGAACGCGATCTCCGCCCACTTGCGCCAGCCGTCTCGAGACCGGTGCGGCCGCCCCGAGGCGACCGCACCAATAGTTGCTTCAGAGCTCACGAGGCGACCGTGCCTCCCGAGGGCGTCCTTCGGTCAGCCATGCTCACTTCTCCTTGTCCGCGGCTTCCTGGGTCGCCTTGACGACGTCCTCAGGAGTGGCCTTGCCGGCGAACTGCAGCGCGATCTCGTCGTTCATCGCACCGCCGATCGACTCACCGAAAGCGGTGTCGAAGTAGAGCTGCACGAACGGTGAGTCGTCGCGCACCTTCAGCAGCTCGGCCAGTGCCGGGTCCTTGACCGAGGAGCCGGCCGCCGGGATGGTCGGCAAGCCCATGTCGTTCTCGGCGAAGCCCTTCTGGACCTCGTCGGAGAGCAGGTAGTTCACGAGGTCGACGGCCTTGTCGGGCGCTCCCTCGGAGACCGCCCAGGCGTCACCGCCGCCGAGCTGCGCGGTCGGGTCACCCTCGCCGCCCTCGACGGCCGGGAACGGGAACCAGCCGGTCTTGTCGCCGAGCCCCTTCTTGTCCTCGGTGAGGCCCTGCATCACGCCGGGCTCCCAGTGGCCGGCCAGCTCCATGGCGACCTTTCCGGTGGCCAGCAGGCCGCTGGCGGAGGTCGGCCCGGTCTGCGACGGAGTGGAGAGGAAGCCCTTGTTGAACGGCTTCTGGGCGACGATCTCGTCGACGGTCTCACCCGCCTCGACGAAGCACGGGTCGGAGAAGTCCAGGTCGGCGACCGCGCTCTCGAGCACGTCCTGGGAGCAGGCGCGCAGCGCGGTGTAGTACCAGTAGTGCGCGGCCGGCCAGCCGTCGCCGGCGCCAAGCGAGACCGGGGTGATGCCGGCCTTGTCGAGCTTGTCGAACGCGGCGTACAGCTCTTCCATGGTCGCCGGGGGCGCGGTGACCCCAGCCTTCTCGAAGAGCTCGGTGTTGTACCAGAACCCGACCACTCCCATGGAGAACGGCAGGGCGTACGTCTTCCCGTCGACCTGCCAGCCGGCGGCGCTGCCGCCGATCTGGTCGATGATGTCCTTGGAGTCCTCGGAGAGGTCGCGGGTGAGCCCGGCCTCGACGTGGTCGGCGAGCTCGCCGCCGCCACGCTCCATGTAGACGTCCGGGACGTCGCCGCTCTGGAAGGCGGCGTCGAGCTTGGTCAGCATGTCCTCGTGGGCGAAGGCCTGGACCTTGACGTCGACGCCGGGGTTGGCCTTCTCGAAGTCCTTCGCAACCTGCTCGTAGTACCCCTTGCCGGGGTCGTTGTTGGAGTTATGCCACCAGGTGATGGTCTTGTCGTCGCCACCGGAGTCGCCCGAGCCGCCACAACCGGTGGCGGCAATCATCAATCCGGCGCACAGCGCGGCGAGCGCTTGTGTCTTCCTCGACATCTTGGGACCTCTTCGTCACAGCTATGGATGTATGGGTATGTGACTGCCGCCACATCGTCGGGGTCGAGCATGGCGCTTGCCAGGTGCTCGTGTCAATCGTTGTCGATAACGTTTTCGTAGATGGTTATCGAACTTGGCCCGAGTGGGCTACTGTCAGGCCATGAGCACGCTCGATCAGCCACGCCCCCGCCGGGTGACCATCACCGACGTGGCCCGGGAGGCCGGCGTCTCGGTGGCAACGGTCTCCAAGGTGATCAACGAGCGCTACGGCGTCAGCGAGGCGACCGCCGAGAAGGTGCTCGCGGTCATCGACGAGCTCGGCTATCAGTCGTCCCTGATCGCCTCGAGCCTGCGCCGCAAGTCCACCGGCGTGATCGGCGTGCTCGTTGCCGAGTTCGAGCCCTACTCCGCCGAGCTCCTCAAGGGCATCTCGGCGGCCTTGGACGGCACCGGCTACGAGCTGTTGGCCCACGCCGGCCGCACCGGCGCCCACAACCACACCGGCTGGGAGCGCCGCTCGCTCTCCCGCCTCGGCCACACCCTGATCGACGGCGCGATCGTGGTCACGCCGTCGATGATCATCACCGACGAGACCACCATCCCGGTCGTCGCGATCGACCCCCACACCGGTCCGGACGGTCCGATGACCGTCGACGCCGACAACATCACCGGCGCCCGGCTCGCCGTCGACCATCTGGTCGGGCTCGGCCACCGGCGCATCGGGTTCCTCGGCGGTCGTCCCGACCTCCGCTCCGCAGGCCTGCGCGAGCAGGGCTACCGCGAGGCTCTCCACGACGCCGGCCTGAGCGTCTCCCCCGATCTGATCCGGGTGGGCGGCTACCACCCCGAGCTCGCCGAGGCACCGGCCCGCGAGCTGCTCTCGCTCCCGGCCGGCGAGCGGCCCACCGCCATCTTCGCCGCCAACGACATCTCCGCGATCAAGGTCATCGAGGTCGCCGGCTCGCTCGGCCTGCGCGTGCCCGAGGACCTCTCGGTGATCGGCTTCGACAACGTACCCGAGGCCCGCGACGCCACTCCCCCGCTCACCACCGTCGCCCAGCCGCTCCACGAGATGGGCCGGGCCGCCCTCGAGCTCCTGCTCGAGCTGCTCGAGGGCAAGCAGACCGAGCGCCACCTGCGGCTGCCAGCCGAGCTGGTCGAGCGCAGCAGCACCGCTCCGCCTGCCTGAGCCTTCATCACGGTATGCAGCGAAAGGCGCACATCCCGTGCGGAGCTCCGCTGGGGATGTGCGCCTTCGCCTGCATACCCTTCGACAAGCTCAGGACATCGCCTTGACGGAGGAACGCGCCCGCTACACGTGCCCTGTCGCCGATGCTCTCCGCCGGGAGAGCGCGTCGACGCTGGCCGCGACCAGGAGGACCAGGCCGGTGACCATCCAGACGGTGCCCTGGGGCTGGTCGAGCAGACCCATCCCGTTGTCGATGACGGCCACGACGGTGCCGCCGATGACGGCGTCGATGACCCGGCCCTTGCCGCCGAAGAGCGAGGTGCCGCCGATGACGGCGGCGCCAACGGCGTACAGCAGGGTCGTCTCGCCGCCCGTGTTCGGGTTCACCGAGTTGGTCCGGCTGGCGATCATGATGCCGGCCACCGCTGCCATGGTGGAGCAGAGGACGAAGCACGACAGGCGCACCCGGAACACGTTGATCCCGGCCCTGCGTGCCGCCTCGGCGTTGCCGCCGACCGCGTAGACGTGCCGGCCCCAGGCGGTGCGGGTCAGCGTGAAGGTGAGCAGGATCAGCAGACCGACGATCACCACCAGCGAGACCGGCACCCCCTTGAGCGAGGTCAGCGCCGGGTTGCGGCTGCGCTCGACCGAGAGGTAGCCGACCACGGCGAGCACCACGACCGTCAGCAGCCCGGACTTCAGCGCCCACAGCAGGATGGGTTGCACGGTGAGGTTCTTGGCACGGCGGCGCGCATCGGTGATGTACGTCAAGGCCGCATAGCCCACGATGCAGACGATGCCGAGCACCCAGCCGAGCCAGACCGGCAGGTTGGCGTTGTTGAGGCCGTTGATGAAGTCGTTGCGGATGGGGATCGTCCCACCCTCACCGATCATCGTCAGGAGTACGCCTTGCAGCCCGAGGAACGCGGCCAGCGTGACCACGAACGACGGGATCCCGAGCCTGGCCACCAGCAGCCCGATGGTCAGCCCGATCAGCGCTCCGGTGAGCAGCGCCGCCAGCAGCGCCGGGATCAGCGGCCACTCCTGCCGGGTCAGGAACACGCCGAGCACCCCGGCGCACGTGCCGCCCGCGAACCCCGCCGACAGGTCGATCTCGCCCAGCAGCAGCACGAAGACCAGGCCCATCGCGAGCACGGTCACACCCGCCGACTGGCCGATCAGGTTGGCGAAGTTGAACGAGTTGGTGAACTGCTCGGGACGCAGCGCCGAGAAGACCACGACCAGCGCGATCAGACCCAGCACCGCCGGCAGCGAGCCGACCTCACCACCCCTGAGCTTGGCCAGGTAGGCCCGGAAGATCCCGCCCAGCGAGTTGTCGGGCTCCGGGTCCGGCGCAGCGGCGATGGTCGGATCATCGGTGTCGATACTCATGCCGCACCTCCCTCAGGAACGACGCCGGTGGTGATCGCCTGCACGACCCGCTCACGCGTCGTGGAGGCGGCCTCGATCTGACCGACCATGCCGCCCAGATACAGGACCGCGATGTCGTCGGCGACCTCGAAGACGTCGTTGAGGTTGTGGCTGATCAGCAGAACGCCAAGGCCCCGGTCGGCCAGGCGCCGGACCAGCCGGAGCACCTGCTCGGTCTGCGCCACGCCGAGAGCCGCGGTCGGCTCGTCGAGGATGACGAGCTTGGAGTTCCACAGCACGGCGCGGGCGATCGCCACGGTCTGGCGCTGGCCACCGGAGAGGGAGGCCACCGGCGTACGCACCGATTTCAGCGTACGCACCGAGAGACCGTCAAGCGTCTCGCGAGCGCGCTGCTCCATGGTGTCCTCGTCGACCAGCCGCAGCCGCTTCATCTCTCGGCCGAGGAACATGTTGTGGACGACGTCGAGGTTGTCGCACAGCGCGAGGTCCTGGTAGACGACCTCGATGCCGAGCGCGGCGGCGTCCTTGGGATTGGTCACCTTCACCGGCTCACCCTCGAAGAGGTAGTCACCGGCGTCGAAGAGATGGATCCCGGCCATCCCCTTGACCAGGGTGCTCTTGCCGGCACCGTTGTCGCCGACGAGCGCGGTGACCCGGCCCGCCTGGACCGAGAGGTCCACTCCGCGCAGGACCTGCACGGCGCCGAAGGACTTCTCGACGCCGTGCAGCTCCAGCAGCGGACTCACTGAGGCACGCCGTTCTCGGTGCACAGGTCGGCGATCGCCCCGGCGCACACCTCGGCGGCGTCGGCCTGACCGTCCTCGATGACCGTACCGACGGTCTCCTTGGTGACCCAGACGGGCTCAGCGAGCACCGACGGCACGTCCTTGCCCGCCTCGGTGTCCTCGACGCTGCCGGTGGCCAGCGCCTCGGCAGCGTCCTCGTCACCCTCGATCAGAGCGATCGCCAGGTCCGCGGCGGCCTTGGCCTCGAGCGCGGTGTTCTTGTAGACCGTGCCGCACTGGAAGCCCTGCAGGATGTTCTGCAGACCCTCGACCGAGGCGTCCTGGCCGGTCACCGGGATCTTGCCCTGCGCGTTGTTGGCCTTCAGCCGGGCGATGATGCCGCCGGCCATGGTGTCGTTGGCCGAGACCACGCCGTCGATCTTTCCGTTGTTGGCGGTGTACATCTGGTCGAAGACCTTCCCGGCCTTGGTGGCGTCCCACTCCCCCGACTGGTCGCCGACGAGCTTGTAGGTGCCGTCGGCGATCTTCGCCTCGAGCGCCTTCTCGTAGCCCGACTTGAACAGGGCCGCGTTGTTGTCGGTGGCCGCGCCGTTGACATAGACGATGTTGCCGCCCTTCTTGCCCGCGGCGGTGATGCACTCGTCGAGGCCGGCGCCCATCAGCTCGCCCACCTTCACGTTGTCGAAGGAGACGTAGTAGGAGGCGCCGCCGTTGAGCGTCAGCCGGTCGTAGTCGATGCTCGTCACGCCCGCGTCGGCGGCCTTCTTCAGGCAGGACGCGCCCGACTCGGAGTCGAGGTTGGTGATGATGATGACCTTGACGTTCTCGTTGATCATGCTGTCGCACAGCTGACCGAACTTGGCGGTGTCGCCCTGCGCGTTCTGGATCGTGGCCTCGAGGCCGGCGTCGGCGAACGCCTTCTCCAGGTTGGGCCGGTCCTGGGACTCCCATCGGGGAGACGTGGTCGCGTCGGGCAGGATCACTCCGACGTCCGTGCCGCCCGAGTCCCCCGAGTCGCCACCGTCATCCGAGCCTCCACATGCCACGAGCGATGCGGTCGACAGGGTCGCCACCGCTGCGACCGCCATCAGGCGGCCGATCTTGTGCGTGTTCATCGTCGAACTCCTCAGTCCTGGGTGTGATCTAAGTCACGTCGGGGTGCAACCTATCTCCTTCAGCGGCGATGTGAAGCGGTTCTGAGGAGATCTCGACAGCGGATTGATAACGGCCGTATGCCTTCAGGTCACCAATGCTCGTTACGGTGCGACGGCTCCCACCCGTCCACGTCCACTAGAACAGCGATCACGTGACCGCCATCTCGGATTTCCGCACGCCCACGACCAGCCGGGCCGACAGCGATCCCAACAGCCCCAAATCTGGGCAAAGCCCCGCCCGACCGAGTTCGGGACACATCAGCGAGATCCACGGCCTGCGCGGCATCGCCCTGGCGCTCGTCGTCGCCTTCCATCTCTTCGGCAACGGCCGGGTCTCGGGCGGGATCGACGTCTTCCTGGTGATCTCCGGCTTCCTCGCCACCCGATCACTGGTGGGCAGGGCCGAGCGCGGCCGCGTGAAGCTGGGCGAGCACTACGGACGTACGTTCGCGCGGCTCGCCGCTCCGGCCCTGATCGTGCTGGCCGCGACGGCCGCGCTGATGGTGGTCTTCATCCCGCAGACGCTGTGGACGCAGACGACCCGCGAGCTCATCGCGGCTGCGACGTACACCCTCAACTGGGAGCTCATCGCCAGCCAGCTCTCCTACGGCGCCGCGGGGCCGTCGTCGACGCCGGTGCAGCACTTCTGGTCGCTTGCGGTGCAGGGGCAGTTCTTCCTGCTGTGGCCCTTGGTCGTCGTCGGGCTCGCCCTCGTGCTTCGCGTGGTGGCCCGCGGCCGGCTGCGGGGGCGGCTCAGCCTCGCCCGGGTGCTGTTCGTACTGACGGCGGCCGCGTTCGCGGTCTCCTTCGCCTATGCGATCAAGGTCTCCGGGTCCGACCAGGCGGCTGCGTACTTCAACTCCATCACCCGCTTCTGGGAGATCGCCGCCGGCGCGCTTGCCGCGCTCGCCCTACGCCGCCTGAGCCTTCCCGAGAAGATCAAGCCGTACGCCGCATGGACCGGCCTCGCCCTGGTCGTGACCTGCGGTTTCGTGATGGACGGCGCTGATCACTTCCCCGGCCCGCTGGCCCTGTGGCCGGTCGCCGGGGCGCTGCTGGTGATGGTCGGCTCGACCCCGTCGTCACGCGGGCCGCGCCGCCTGCTGGAGACCCGTCCGCTGCGGTTCGTCGCCGACATCTCCTACGAGCTCTACCTGTGGCACTGGCCGCTGCTGATCGCCTGGCTCTACTACACCGGCGGCGAGCGGCTCACCGTCGCCTCGGCCGCGGGCGTGCTGGTCGTCTCGACGCTGCTCGCCTGGGCGACCAACAGGTTGGTGACCCGGCAGGTCCAGACGTACGTCATCAGGCCCGGCGGCCCGCGAGCCCTGGTCGCCACCCTGGCTGCTCTCGTGGTCGCGGTCGGCGCCGGTTGGAGCGGCCTGGCGGCGATCGACTACTCCGAGGACAGGGCGATCGCGGCGGCGGCACGGCTCGCCACCGCCGACCCCTTCACGACCGAGTGCCTCGGCGCGGCCTCGCTGGCGGTGCGCTCCGCGGGAGGCTCGTGCCGCAACCCCGACCTGCGGGGCGAGCTGATCCCGGCGGTGGCCGCGATCGGCGCGGACGACGACAACCGGGGCCAGTGCTGGTCCTTCGAGGAGCGTCCGGTGCGCTTCAACGCGTGCCCCAACGGGTCCGTCGAGGGCTACCAGAAGCGGCTGCTGATGGTCGGTGACTCCCATGCCGTCGCCCCGGTCGGCGCCCTCGACCTGATCGGCAAGCAGCGCAACTGGCGCATCGATGTCGCCGCCCGTGCCGCCTGCCACTGGAACACCCGGCCGCTCGGCCAGAACATCGCCGACAACCGGCCGGCCTGCGCGGATTGGAACCGGCAGCTCGAGGCGTATCTGCGCGCTCCCGAGCAGCAGGATCTCGACGCGATCATCGTCACCCACTCGGCCCGCAAGACGACCCAGCCGCTGGGCGGCGAGACGCCGTACGAGTCCACGGTCAACGGTCTGGTCGAGGCCTGGAGCCACCGGCCCTCGAAGGAGGTGCCGGTGATCGCGCTCGTCGACAACCCGATGTTCGAGCCCGACAACGCCGCCTATCTCCGCACCACGCTGGGCTGCATCCAGCGGCACTCCCCCGAGACGGCCGGTCAGGCGTGCGCGCGTCCGCGCACGGACGTACTCGTCAAGGACCCGCACCGCGACGCGGTCGCCCGCGACCCCAACGCACACCTGGTCGACCTGACCCACCTGTTCTGCGGGGACGAGGTCTGCCCGGCGGTGATCGGCAACGTCATCGTCTACCGCGACGGCAACCACATCACCTCGCGCTACGCCCGCACCCTGGCGCCGTACCTCAGCCGGGAGCTCGCCCGGGTGATCGGCTAGCTCAGCGGGCGACTGCGAGCGCGTCGATCTCGACGAGCATCTCCTCGCGCGGCAGGCCGGTCATCACGGTGGTGCGGCTCGGGAGGATGCCGCCCTCGGCGACCCGCGAGCCGATGAACTCGCCGTAGGCCTCGTTCATCGCGGCGAAGTCGTCTCGGGTGGTCAGGTAGACCCGGAGCATCAGCACGTCCTCGAAGCCCGCGCCGGCAGCGGCCAGGATCGCCTCCACGTTCTGCAGGGTGCGTACGGTCTGGGCCTTCACGTCGCCGGGGAACAGGTATTCGTTCGTGGCGGGGTCGACAGGGCCCTGGCCGGAGACCTGGATCAGGCCGCCGCGGACCACGCCCTGGGAGAAGGTGTGCGCGGGGGCCGGGGCCTGGTCGGTGGAGATGCGGATGTCGGACATGGGATGGGTTTCCTCTCGGGGTGTTCTCATGAGCTCCGGCCGGCCCAGTCGGCGGAGATCGCTTCGGTGGCCGCGAGGAGCTGCGGCACCAGGGCACGCACCCCCTCGCGGGGCAGGATGACGTCGGGCACGGAGACGGAGACCGCGGCGACGACGCGCCCGGCCTCGTCGCGTACGGGCGCCCCGACGCAGTTGATGAAGTCCTCGTGCTCGGCGGCGTCCTCGGCCCAGCCCTGCTCGAGCGTCCGGGCGAGCACCTCGTGATAGCTGGCCGCATCCGGGATGGTGCGGCTGGTGAACGGTCGGAAGTCGATGCCCGCGACCACGGCCTGCTGCTCGCCCGGGGGCAGGCCCGCGACCAGCACCTTGCCGACGGCGGTCGCGTGCAGCGCGGCGGGCAGACCCACCCGGGAGTACATCCGCACCGAGTGGGTGCTCTCCACCTTGGCGAGGTAGACGGCCGTGCCGTTCTCGTACGCAGCGAGGTGGACGGCCTGGCCGCCCGTCTCGGCCGCGAGGCGGGTCAGGTGGGGTTGGGCCACGTCGCGGATCGCGTGCTGGGAGAGGGCTGCCGCGCCGAGGGCGAACAGCCGGGAGCCGAGATGGTAGCGCTGGCGGTCGTCGCGGCGTACGAAGCGGTCCGCCTCCAAGGTGTGCAGCAGCCGCATCGCGGTGGTCTTGTGGACCTCGAGGCTGGCGGCCACCTGATCGAGCGAACGCTCGCCCTCACCGAGCTCGATGAGGATCTGCAGCGCGCGGGAAAGACTCTGACTCATCGGGCCGCCTCACGGGTCGCCGGGGAGTCGATGCCGAAGGCACTCACCCGGGTCGCGGCCCAGTCGTCCTCGGAGCACTCGAGCAGACGGGTGCGAACGTCGGCGGCCGGCGGTCGTGCGTGGTCGCCGGTCGCGGCCAGCACGCCCGCCGCGACCAGATGGCCCTGGCGCAGCCGGCCGACCGGGCCGATGCCGTCGACGAGCGCGGCGAGGTAGCCCGCCGCGAAACCGTCGCCCGCACCCACCGGTTCCACGACGTCGACCCGGAGCGCCGGGACCTGCGTGGCGCCTCCGTCCGCGTCGTACTCACCGGCCGCGTGGGAGTCGGCCTTGATCACCAGCCGAGGACGCTCGCCCAGGAGCTCCCGGAGCTCCTGCGGAGTGTGCGCGCCGAGCGCCGCCCGTGCCTCGTCGGCGCCGAGCAGAACGATGTCGGCCGCGCGGAGCAGGTCGAGCAGCGGCGCGATGCTGCGTCCGGCCCACAGGGCCGGTCGCCAGTTGAGGTCGACGCTGAGCCGGAAGCCGAGCTCATCTCGCAATGCCAGCAGGCGGGTGACCAGCGTCGATCCCTCCTCGAGGATGCCGACGGTGATGCCGGAGGTGTGCACGACCTCGGCCGAGGCCAGCGCCTCCGTGACCCCGGGCAGGTCCAGCAGGCCCGCGTCCATCGCGGCGGCCGCGGAGCCGGCGCGGTAGTAGTGCATACGGCTGCCGCCGGGGGCGGGCTCCTTCAGATAGAGCCCCGTCGGCCGCGCGGGGTCGCGCTCGGCCTCGACGTCCACCCCGCGGGCGATCAGATCCTCGGTCACGACGTCGCCGAACGGGTCCTGGCCGAGCCGGGACACCCAGGCGGTCCGCACCCCGAGGGCGGCGAGAGCTCCGGCCACGTTGGCCTCCGCGCCGCCGACCGAACGCCGCAGGGTCGTCGCCCCGGCCAGCGACTGGTCGCCCTCCGGACGCAGGACGACCATCGCCTCCCCGAGACAGATCGCTCGCACGTCTCCGCTACTGCCCACGAATGGAGCTCCTCCCCTGTTGGTTCTCCGCCGAACCGTTGACGCCCGGCGTGGCCGATGTTACAACTAACGAATCGAATTATGCAATCTCTGTTGCATAATGTGCAACGAAGGAAGGACGGGCCATGGATCACCCGGCAGCCCACATCGACACAGCGGCCATCGCGGCACTGCGCGAGGAGCGCGTCGACTGGCGCCACAAGGCGATCCCGCCGGGACTGTGGGGACGCACGGTCGCCGAGGTGCTCGACGCGGCGCCCCGGCTCTCGCAGCTGCCCACGCCCATGCTCTCCCTCTCCCGCATCGCGATGAGCCACAACCGTGACGTGCTGGCAGCCTGGTGCGCCGAGCGCGGCATCGCCCTGGCACCGCACGGAAAGACCACGATGGCTCCGCAGCTGTGGGCCGAGCAGCTCGCCGCCGGCGCCTGGGCGATCACGGTGGCGAACCTCCCCCAGCTCGCCGTCGCCCGCGCCTTCGGCGTCTCCCGGGTGATCGTGGCCAACGCGATCGTCTCCCCGCTCACCCTGCGCTGGATCTCCGACCAGATCACCGAGGAGCCGGGGCTCGAGGTGCTGGTGTGGGCCGACTCGCCACAGACGGTCTCCCTGATGCACGACGCGCTCGCGGCCCATGCCGCCGAGGCCGGGCCGCGACGCCCGCTCGGCGTCCTCGTCGAGCGCGGCGCCACAGGCGGCCGCACCGGTGCCCGGGACGAGGCGACCGCGGTCGCCGTCGCCGAGGCCATCGCTGCCTCACCCCACCTGGAGCTCGCCGGGGTCACCGGCTACGAGGGCGCCCTGGCGCACACCACCGATGAGGCCGCGCTCGGCGTCGTCCATGCGTACGTCGACAGCCTGGTCTCTCTGCACCGGCGGATCTCCGGCCTGCTGCCCGCCGGCCGGACACCGGTGGTGAGCGCCGGCGGCAGCGCCTACTTCGAGCAGGTGGCCGATGCGCTCGCACCGCTGGTGGCCGACGACGAGGCCCGCGTGGTGCTCCGCAGCGGCGCCTACATCACCCATGACGACGGCTTCTACCGCGGCATCTCGCCGCTCGGCAGCGCCCCGCGCACCACCGGGCCCGGCCTGCGCAGCGCCCTCCACGGCTGGGTGCGGATCTCCTCCCAGCCGGAGCCGGGGCTCGCGCTCTTCGACGCGGGCAAGCGCGACCTGCCCTTCGACGAGGGCCTGCCCGAGGCCCAGCTGCTGCGGGCGCGGACGACCGGCTCCCCCGCGACCCCGATCACCGGCGTCGCCGTGACCGCACTCAACGACCAGCATGGCTTCCTCCGCTGGGACCCCGCCACCGAGGCACCCGTCGTGATCGGCGACGAGCTCCGTCTCGGGCTCTCGCACCCGTGCACCGCCTTCGACAAGTGGGGCCTCATCCCGGTCCTCGACGACGCCGACGCCGACGACCCGGTCGTCGTCGACCTCGTGCGCACCTGGTTCTGAGAGGAGCCACCATGACCGACCTGCTCATCCGCGACGCGACCGTCATCGACGGCAGCGGCGCCCCGGCATTCCACGCCCACGTCAGCATCGACGCGGGGCGGATCACGGGCATCCACACCGATGCCCCGGCACCGGCCGCGCGGCGCACCATCGACGCCGCCGGGCGGGCGCTGACCCCGGGGTTCATCGACATGCACGCCCACTCGGACCTGCAGATCCTGGTCAACCCCGACCACACCGCCAAGGTGAGCCAGGGTGTCACGCTCGAGGTCGTCGGGCAGGACGGCCTCTCGTTCGCGCCCGCCGACCCGACCGCGCGCGCCCACCTGCGCCGCCAGATCGCGGGCTGGAACGGCGAGCCCGACGACTTCGACTTCGACTGGGACACCGTCGCCGGCTACCTGGACCGGCTCGACCGCGGGATCGCGTGCAACGCGGCGTACCTCGTCCCGCAGGGGACCCTGCGGCTGATGGTCGTCGGTCCTGACAACCGGCCTGCCACCCGCGCCGAGATCGCCGAGATGGCCCGGCTGCTCCGGGTCGGCCTCGAGGAGGGCGCGGTGGGGATGAGCAGCGGCCTGACCTACCCGCCGAGCATGTTCGCCGACGACGACGAGCTGGCCACGCTGTGCCGGGTCGTCGCCGAGGCGGGCGGCTACTACAGCCCGCACCACCGCTCCTACGGGGCCGGTGCGCTGGACGCGTACGCCGAGATGATCGCCGTCGCCCGGACCTCCGGGTGCGCCCTCCACCTCACCCACGCGACCATGAACTTCGAGCCCAACCGCGGGCGGGCCGGCGAGCTCATCGACCTCATCGAGGCCGGCCTGGACGACGGCGTCGACATCACGCTCGACACCTACCCCTACCTCCCCGGCGCCACGACGCTCAGCGCGGTGCTGCCCAGCTGGTCGACCTCCGGCGGCCCGGACGCCCTGCTCGCGCGGATCGACGACCCCAGCGACCGTGCCCGAATCGCGCACGAGCTCGACCACGTCGGCACCGACGGCTGTCACGGCTGCGTGACCGACTGGCGCACGATCCAGATCAGCGGCGTACGCAACCCCGAACTGTCGCCTCACGTCGGCCGCACCGTCGCCGAGATCGCCGAGGAGAGCGGCCAGGTGGCCACGGACGTCTTCTTCGACCTGCTCGTCCGCGACCGGCTGGCCACGACGATCCTCCAGCACGTCGGCCACGAGGAGAACGTGCAGACGATCATGCGGCACCGCACCCACTGCGGCGGCAGCGACGCGATCCTCGTCGGCGAGCGCCCGCACCCGCGCGCGTGGGGCACCTTCCCCCGCTACCTCGCCCGCTACGTACGCGAGCTCGGGGTGCTCGACCTGGTCGACTGCGTCCACCACCTCACCGGCCGGCCCGCGGCGAGGCTCCGGCTCCAGGAGCGCGGCCTCGTCCGGGAGGGGTACGCCGCCGACCTGGTGCTCCTCGACCCCGACACCGTCCAGGACACCGCCACGTTCGAGCAGCCACGACAGCAGGCGCGCGGCATCGACTGGGTGTTGGTCAACGGCACCGCCGTCATCGAGGACGGCCATCGCACCGACGCACTGCCCGGACGGGCGCTGCGCCGCACCGACGAAGGAACCCGAACGCGATGAGCAACCCCGTGATCGAGACACTCCGGGCCGACCAGGCGCTGGTGGTCGTACGCGCCTCCCGGCTCGACGATCCCGTCGCCCTCTGCCACGCACTGGCTGCCGGTGGCATCCGGACAGTCGAGCTGACCTACACGACGCCAGGCCTCACCGACCTGATCTCGCAGGTCAGCGCCCGGGCAGAAGACATCGTCATCGGCGCCGGGACAGTCGTGAACGCCGACCAGGCGCGCGCCGCGCTCGCGGCCGGCGCCCGGTTCCTGGTGACGCCCGGCCTGCCACCGGAGGCGGCGGAGATCGTCGCCGAGGGCCACGCCGCGGGCGCGGCCGTCGTCCTCGGCGCCCTGACCCCGACCGAGGTCCTCACCGCGACCGCGCTCGGCGCCGACGCGGTCAAGATCTTCCCGGCCCGGTCCGTCGGCCCGCGCTACTTCTCCGACCTGCGGGGTCCGTTCCCCGAGGTCGCCCTGATCCCTTCCGGCGGAGTCGACGAAGACAACGCCGCGGAGTTCCTGCGGGCCGGCGCCGTCGCCGTGACCGCAGGGACGTCGGTGGTCCAGCCCGCCGACGTCGACGAGGCCCGGTGGGAGCAGATCACCACCAACGCCGCCCGGTTCCGTGCAGCTCTGCGCTGAGTCCATCCCCCACCCATCCCCCACACTGACCCGACGGGAGAACCAACCATGCATTGGCTCCAGACAAGTACCACCGGCCTGCTGCTGCTCTGCGCCGCAGCGATCGCCGTGCTCCTCTTCTTGATCATCAAGGTGAAGCTCGAACCCTTCATCGCCCTCTTCATCAGCGGCATCGGCCTCGCCGTCGCAGCCGGCCTCTCCGTCGAGCAGATGGTCGGCACCGCACTCTCCGCGAAGGAGTCGCTCATCGAGACCGGCTTCGGCGGCGTACTGGGCCACATCGCGCTCATCATCGGTCTCGGCACCGTCCTCGGGTCGCTGCTCGAGCGGTCCGGCGGCGCCGACGTCCTCGCCGCGAGGCTGATCGGCATCTTCGGCGAGCGCGGCACCCCGGTCGCGATGGGCCTGGTCGGCCTGATCTTCGGGATCCCGGTCTTCTTCGACATCGGCATCTTCGTGCTCGCGCCGCTGGTCTACGTCGCCGCTCACCGCGGCGGCAAGTCGCTCGTCCTCTACGCCCTCCCTGTCCTCGCGGGCCTGTCGATGACGCACGCCTTCCTGCCGCCGCACCCGGGACCCACGGCCCTGGGCGGTCTCCTCGGGGTCGACCTCGGCTGGCTGATCATCATGGGCCTGCTGTGCGGCCTCCCCGCGTTCGCCGCGGCCGGGATCCTCTTCCCGATGTGGATCGCCCCGCGCGTCCAGGTCTCGGTGCCCGAGGAGTTCCTGGTCGCGGAGACCGAGGCGGAGCAGGACAAGACGCCCACCACCCCGGTCGCGCTCTCCCTCGTCCTCGGGGTCATCGCGGTGCCGCTGATCCTGATCCTCGGCGCGACCTTCGGCACGATGCTGCTCGACCCGGGCCGGCTGCTCAGCCTGCTCACCTTCTTCGGCAACCCGGCGATCGCACTCACCATCGCCGTGCTCCTCGCCTTCTGGCTGCTCGGCATCCGGCGCGGGATGAGCCTCGAGGAGATCTCCGAGTTCACCGGCGCCTCGCTGCGGCCGGTCGGCATGATCCTGCTCGTCGTCGGCGCCGGCGCCTTCTTCGGCGCGGTGATCACCGCGACCGGCGTGGGCACCGCGCTCGCCGAGGTGCTATCCGACGCCGGCCTGCCGATCCTGCTGCTGGCGTACGTCATCTCCTGCGCCCTCCGGATCGCCCAGGGCTCCGCGACCGTGGCGATCGTGACCACCGGCGGCATCATCGCGCCGACCCTCGGCACCGGCTACTCACAGCCCGAGCTCGCCGTGATCGCCGTCGCGATCGCCGCCGGCTCGATCATCCTCAGCCACGTCAACGACGGCGGCTTCTGGATCGTCTCGCGCTACTTCAACCTCACCGTGAAGCAGACCCTGGCGACCTGGACGGTGCTGGAGACGGTGCTCTCGATCGTCGGGTTCGCGGCCGCCGCCGTGGCCTGGGCGATCGTCTGAGTCCTAGGCCCAGCCCTAAAAGCTCCTAGACCGACGCCCACGCCTGCGCGAGCAGGTCGCGGGTGTCGGTCAGGAGCTGGGGCAGGGTCTTGGTGCGGCCGATGATCGGCATGAAGTTCTGGTCGCCGACCCAGCGGGGCACGATGTGCTGGTGCAGGTGGGCGGCGATGCCGGCGCCGCCCGCGGTGCCCTGGTTCATCCCGATGTTGAAACCCTCGGCCTGCGAGACGCCGGCGAGGGTGCGTACGGCCTGCTTGGTCAGCACCGCCATCTCGGCGGCCTCTTCGTCGGTGGTCTCGACGTAGCCGGCGATGTGGCGGTAGGGGCACACCATCATGTGGCCCGGGGCGTACGGGTAGAGGTTGAGCACGACGAAGCAGGTCTCGCCGCGGTGGACGACCAAGCCCTCGGCGTCATCGAGCGTCGGCACCCGGCAGAACGGGCACTTCGTCTCCGAGGGGTCGGTGGGCTTGTTCTCCCCACGGATGTAGGCCATCCGGTAGGGCGTCCACAGCCGCTCCAGGCCGTCGCCCTCGCCGATGCCGTCCTGGGTGAGTACGCCGTCCATCTCTGTCACGCGGCAAACACTACTTAACCCCTCACAGGCCCATTCAGGACAGGCTCATTCGGGCGCTTCCCCGCCCCTCAGCGCGTACGCCCCCGCGACAGCGGCGGCGAGCAGCACGACCAGGCAGGCGGCCGTGATCCCGGACAGGGCCTGCCAGGGGAACGTCAGCGGAGCGCCGGGCACGTCGCGTACGACCGCCTGCCGCATCAGCCAGCCGGTGAACCCGGTGACCGCGCCTCCGACCAGCAGAGCACCAGTGCCGGTGAACACCGTCTCCCAGAGCGCGGTCCGGCGGACCTGTGCCGGGGTGGCGCCGACGAGCCGGGCGGTGGCGGTCTGGCGGCGGCGCTGGCTCGCCCCGATCAGGACCGCGTTGACGGCCGCGATCGCGGCGTAGACCCCGGCCGGGCCGAGCATCACCCACAGCACGACCGTGTTCATCTCCCTCGCCTCGGCCGAGACCGCACCGATCCACTCCTCACCGGTGCTCACCTCGGCGCCGGTCTCCCGGATCGACCGTGCGGTTCCGGCGACGTCCGCGCCGGCGTCGGTGCGTAGGAAGACCGTGCCGGTGTCGCGGGCGACCCGGTCGATGCGTGGCAGGTCGTCGGGCACGATGATGTCGCTCCACAGGTTCGGAGCGTCGGGGACGACCGCGACCAGACGCACCTTGACGAGCCGGCCGTCGATGCGCATCCGGCGGGTCTGGCCGACCCGGCCGCCGAGGTCGGTGACGTAGGAGGCGGTGACCGCCATCGCCCGGCCGTGCAGGTCGTCGAGGCTGCCCTGGGTCGCCTGCAGGCTCCGCGTGGCGGCCGCGCTCGAGACGTCGACGACCTCGACGTCCTCGGGGCCGCCCCCGAAACCGACCTGCGCCGTGCGGCGTACGTCGCTCACGCCCACCCCGGGCACGTCCTGGATCCGCTCCGGCCGCTCTGCCTGCTCGACGACCAGCTCCGACCTGAGCGCGGCCCGGTCGGCGCCCTCGCTCCAGTCGGCGGTCGCACCGACCGCGAGCACCATCGAGCCCGCCACCGCCATGATGGCCACCACGGGCGCCGCCACCGCGGCGGTCATCCGGCTGCTGGTGCGGGCGAGATCGCGGGCCAGGTGCGCCGCCGGGTCCCGTCCCGCCACCGTGGCACCAGCGAGAGCCGCGAGCTCGGTGTAGAGCAGGCCGCCCACCGCGTTGGCCCCGATCACGGCGACGATCGGCAGGAACATGCCCACGAGCAGGGCGAACAGCAGCGGCATCCCGGAGGCGAACACGGCGGTCGCGACCAGCGCGCCGGCCGCGGTGAGGGCGACCAGCGCCTGGATCACTGTGGGCCGTCGTCGCTCGAGGACCGCGTCGCGGAGCGCCTCGACCGGCTGCGTACGTCCCGCGCGGGCGCCCGCGCGCCAGGCGCCGACCAGGGCGACCCCGACACCGCAGGAGGCGGCGATCGCCCACCCGGTGCCCTGGCCCGGCATCGCGAGCAGGACCGGAGTGACCCCGGCCTGGTGCAGGACGTGCAGCACCGGCACCGTGACGGCGGTGCCGAGCAGGCAGCCGGCGACCGTGCCGACGGCCGCGACCGCGAGCGCCTCTCCGAGCAGCAGGGTCCGCACCTGGCGCGGGGTGGCGCCGAGCAGGCGGAGCAGGCCGAGCTCTCGGCGCCGGGTGGCCACCACGAAGCCGAAGGTCGAGGAGACCACGAAGAGCGCCAGGAAGAGCGAGATGCCGGCCATGATGCCGAACAGCGACCCGAGGTCGTCGATCTGCGTCCGCGTCTGCGGGTCCAGCCCCTCGGTGGCCGTTCCGAGCGCTCCCAGCATGTTGGTCGCGAGAGTGATCAGGGCGATGCCGCCGGCGAGGGCGACGGCGGCCCCGGCGTACGGAGGCCACGACTGGCGCAGTGTCTTCAGACTGTGCGCGGCCAGCGAGACGATGCTCATCCCACCGGCTCCAGCTCGGCCATCCGGGCGGCGATCCGGGCCGCGTCGCTGCGCTCCATCTGCCCGACGACCTGGCCGTCGGCGAGGAACAGCACGCTGTCGGCGTACGAGGCGGCGAGCGGGTCGTGGGTGACCATCACGACCGTCTGCGCCGGCCCGTGAGTCACTGGCGCGTCGACGAGGTTCCGGAGCAGCTCGAGCACGTCGCGTCCGGCGTGACGGTCCAGCGCACCGGTGGGCTCGTCGGCGAAGAGCACCGCGGGCCGGGCGTGCAGCGCACGCGCGATGGCGACGCGCTGCTGCTGGCCGCCGGAGAGCTCCGGCGGCCGCCTCCGGGCGAGCCCGTGCAGACCGACCTGCTCGAGAGCCCCGATCACCTCGGCCCGGTTCGGGCGCCGACCGGCGAGACGGGCGGGAAGGGCGACGTTGTCGTACGCGGTGAGGGCGTCGAGCAGGTTGTACTGCTGGAAGACGAAGCCCATCAGCTCTCGGCGCAGCTTCGTCAGGGTCGTCCGGTTCAGGCCGGCCAGGCCGGTGCCGGCGACCCGGACGCTGCCCCGGGTCGGTCGGTCCAGGCCGGCGGCGATCTGCATCAGGGTGGACTTGCCCGATCCCGACGGACCCATGATCGCGGTGAACGTCCCGGAGGCGAAGGCATGGCTCACGCCCCGCAGGGCGTGGACCGTGCCGGAGCGGGACCGATAGGTGCGGGTGACGTCGTCGAGAACGACGGCGGGCGGGCCGGGCCGCCGCGGCGGATGGACGGCGGCCGGGAAGGTGGCGGTCATGGTTTCCAGCAAACGCCTCGTACGCGGCGCGCACCCGGGCGCAGACGCCACAGCGAGGTAGCGCGTGCGCTACCCCATCGTGGGGTGTCGAGTGCCTAGGCTCGAGACTCATGAGACCACCACCCGACGTCTGGGCCGCGCTGCGCTCCTCGCCCTGGCGCCTGCTCGCCTCCAGCTGGCCCTGGCGCGCGCTGGCCTATCTGGCCTCCGGTGCTCTGGTCGGTCTCGTCGTCGCCGTCGCGCTGTTCGTGCTGGTCGGCGTCGGGCTGCTCACCCTGGTCGTCCTGGTCGGCGTGCTGGTCCTCGCCGGGATCCCGCTGCTGGCCGCGCTCGTCGCCGACGTGGAGCGGGTACGCCTCCGGCTGATCCTCCCCGAGGCCCGTCCCGGGTCGCCCGAGCCGCCGGCCCCGATCGCGTGGAGCGACCGGCTCCGGGCACTGCGCCGGCTGCGGATCTCCGGGCCCGAGGTCGGCTACACCGTGCTGGTCGCCACGGTGCTGTGGGTGGTCGACGCCGTCGCGCTCAACCTGATCATCACCATTCCGGGTGTGCTCGTGCTCGCCCCGGTCCTGGTGCGGCTCGACGGTCCCGTCGCGTTCGGACCCTGGCAGCTCACCACGCCCACGGAGGCCTGGATCGCCGTGCTCCCGGGGCTGGTGCTGCTGATCGCCGGCCTGTACGCCGCCACCCTCCTCGCCGCCGCCCAGGCCAGCCTTGCGCGGCTCCTGCTCGAACCGGCCCAGACCCGGCTGGCCGCGGCCGTCGCCGACCTGCGCCGCTCCCGCGTCGATCTCGTGGACGCCTTCGAGACCGAGCGCAGCCGGATCGAGCGCGACCTCCACGACGGCGCGCAGCAGCGGCTGGTCGCGCTGACCATGACGCTCGGCCTGGCCGAGCTGGAGGTGCCCGAGGGCGCCGGGCTCGACCTCGTCCGGCAGGCGCACACCCAGGCCGAGACGGCGCTGGCCGAGCTGCGCGCCACCGTCCGCGGGATCCACCCTCGGGTGCTCGTCGACCACGGGCTCACCGCTGCCGTCCGCGAGCTCGCCGGCACCGCCGGGCTGCCGGTCTCGGTCGACCTGCGTGTGGACGGTCGACTGCCGGCACCGGTCGAGGCCGCGGCGTACTTCGTGGTCGCCGAGGCGCTCACCAACGCGGTCCGCCATGCCGGTGCCCACTCCGCCCGCGTCCAGGGGCAGGTCACCGGCGACCGGCTCGAGGTCGGCGTACGCGATGATGGGGACGGCGGCGCTGCCGTACGTCCCGGCGGCGGGCTCGCCGGTCTGGCCACCCGTCTGGCCGCTCTGGACGGCACCCTGGAAGTCACCAGCCCACCGGGCGGACCGACGGAAGTGAGGATGACGTGCCCGACCGCGCTCCCCTGAGGATCGTCCTCGCCGAGGACGCCGCGCTGCTGCGCGAGGGGCTCCTCGCCATCCTCGAGCGAGCCGGCCACGAGGTCATCGCCGCGGTCGGCGACGCGGACGCCCTGCTCGCCTTCACCGACCACACCCGCCCCGACGTGGTCATCACCGACATCCGGATGCCGCCGACCCACACCGACGAGGGGCTGCGTGCCGCCGCCGAGCTCCGCCGGCGGCACCGCGACCTGGCCGTCCTGGTGCTCTCGGCGTACGTCGCCGACGCCTACCTCGCCGAGCTCCTCGACACCACCGGTGGCGGCGGCATCGGCTACCTCCTCAAGGACCGGGTCGGCCACGTCCGGGACTTCCTCGACAGCCTGGACCGGGTGGCCGGCGGCGAGACGGTCGTCGACCCCCAGGTCGTACGCGGTCTCCTCAACCGGCACCAGCCCGACGGTCCGCTCGACGTGCTCTCCGAGCGCGAGCGAGAGGTCCTGGCCCTGATGGCCGAGGGGCGCACCAACGGCAGCATCGCCACCGCGCTCTTCGTCTCCGAGGCCGCCGTGCGCAAGCACGTCGGCAACATCTTCGCCAAGCTCCGGCTCGACCCCACCACCGACCGCCGCGTCTCCGCCGTCCTCGCCTACCTGCGCGAGGCCTAGACGACCGCCCTCGGCACTCGCTTGGGTGACGGTCATAGAGTGGAAACGCCCCACGACGTAGCGCGCAAGCGGCTCAATCCAGCGTGCCGAAGTGACCACTCCCGTCAGCGACCGCACCTCTGCGTCGGCGCCCGCGAGGCCCGGCGGCAGTAGCGCACGCCTCACGGCCAGAAGCTGGGCAGACACCGCGATCGTGCTGGTGGCCGCTCTGGTGGCGATGGCCGCGTGGCTGCACTTCCTCCACCGACCGCTGACCGCGGACGAGAGTGGCTTTCTGATGCTCGCCCAGCAGTGGGAGCCGGGCGATTCGCTGTACGGAGACTACTGGGTCGACAGGCCGCCACTGCTGCTCTGGCTGTTCAACATCGCTGGCCACCTCGGGCCTGTGGACGCGACGGCCTCAGGGCTCGTCGCTCCCGGGCTCAAGCTGCTCGGCGCCGTGGCCAGTGGGATGTCGGTGGTCCTGGCCGGCGTCCTGGCCAGCCAGGTGTCCCCGGGCAATCGCTCAGCGCGGCTCACGACCGTCGTGCTGGCGGCCGCACTGCTGTCGAGCCCGCTGCTCGGGATGTCAGTGGTCAACGGTGAGCTGCTCGCGGTGCCATTCGTCCTGCTCGGTCTGGTGTGCGCGGTGACGGCGATGCGCAGACCATGGGGATGGCGTACGGCCGTGCTCGCCGCCGGGGCGGGGGCATCCGGCATGGCTGCCGCGCTGGTCAAGCAGAACTTCATCGACGTCTTCGTGTTCACAGCCGTCCTCCTCGCGGTCTCGCCCGGGCGGGTTCCCCGGTTGTGGGAACGGGCCGCCGCGTTCACAGGCGGCGCCGCGGTGCTGCTCGGCGCGGCCCTCCTCGGAGCCTGGGCGCGGGGAACCTCCGTGCCGGAACTGTGGAGCGCTGTTGTGGTGTTCCGCATCGAGGCCATGGAGATGATCGACGGCTCGGCAACCTCCGCGACCGTCGCACGGGGCATGCAGCTTGCGGCGGCGTCGCTGGGCAGCGGTGTCGCCGTGGTGCTTGTCATCGCGGTCGCCGCGGTCCTCACTCGCGGGGGGCCGCTGGCCAGGCCAGTGCTCGCCATGACCGCCTGGGAGCTGTTCGGGGTCGCCGCGGGCGGCAGCTACTGGTTGCACTACCTGACCGGCATCGTTCCCGGCCTCGTGCTGCTGGTCGCCATCGCCCGACCCGGTCCGCGGTCGGGTCTGGCACTGAGGTGCGCCGTGGCCTACTCGGTTGCCGCCGCCATCGCGGTCTGGGCGTTATGGGTTCTCGCTCCGCCCGAGGTCACGCCGGAGGGCCGGGTCTCGTCCTACCTGCGCGAGCACGCGCGCCCCACCGACGGTGTCGTCGTCGGCTTCGGGCACCCCGAGATCATCGCCGCGAGCGGACTGGACAGCCCGTACGAGAATCTGTGGAGCCTCCCGGCGCGTGTCCGCGATCCGCACCTGGCCCAGCTACACGACGTGATGGCCGGAGCCTCGGCACCGCAGTGGGTCGTGGTCCACGGCGACAGTCTCGATACGTGGGGGCTCGACGGTGACGACGCGCAGCAGTATCTCCTGCGGCACTACGTCAAACGGGCGAGCTACGACGACTGGCACGTCTGGCAGCGCCACCGGGGATGATCAGAAGGTGATCCCCCGGGCGGCGAACCGGTCGCGGACCAGGTCGGCAGCCGCCTGGCCGTCGCGAGCAGCAGCCGCGGCGTACGTCTCGGCGGCCGCGGCCTGGAAGCTGGTGTCCGGGGCGTAGGAGAACTGGGAGTAGATCAGCGTGGTGTCCCAGTCGCGGGTGGAGAGACCGAGCGCCTCGTAGCCCTCGCGGATCTCCCACAGCGCCTGGCTCCAGATCTGGCCGTCGTAGTGCACCTGGTTGCGGCGGTCCTCGAGGGTCAGGTCGAGGTGGAAGCTGCGGATGCAGTGCGGGGCGTCGGTGTAGGAGACGGAGTCCCAGTCCATCGGGCAGGAGGGGTCGGCGGCGACCGGCCAGCCATACTCCGAGGCGGCGTCGAGCCCGACGGTCACGGCAAGGTAGTCACCGAACGACTCCCCGATCGCGCCGGCGTCCAGGCTGCTGCCGTAGCCCGGCACCTGGCTGGCGTGGACGGCGTGGCCGTACTCGTGGACGATCACCTCGGCGTCCTCGGCGTCGTCGACACCACCCTTGCCCAGCCGGATCCGGAAGGGCTTGTCGGTCTGGTAGGAGTTGTCGCCGCCGTACTGGTTGATCTTGACCGAGAACGGCTCGTTCAGCACGCCCGGGAGCGTCTCGCCGAAGCCGAGGGTGTGCAGGTAGGTCTGCGCTCGAGTGACCCAGAAGTAGCCCATGACCTGCTCGAACTGGTCCTGCTGGCGATTGTAGGAGTAGCTGTTGGTCGTGGAGTACGCCGGCGTGCCGGTGCTCGACTCGACGACGGCGTAGTCGCCGCGGAGGTAGCCCGAGCCGTCCAGGTGGGTGAGCGGCACCTGGGCATAGGCGCTGTCCGGCACGGCGCTCGCGGCGTCCTTCTGGTCGGTCAGGTCCTGGTCGTTGCTGGACTGGACCGGGTTGACCATGAAGACGCGGGCAGTGCCCTCGGAGGAGCCGCTGCCCGGGGCCGAGGTGGCCGGGCTCAGCGGGACGGCGAACCCGGCGGTGGCCGCCAGACCGGCGGTGACGGCGATCGAGAGTCTGCGCATGTGGGGCATGGTCTTCTCCTGGAATGAACGGCCGAGCGGCCGGGTGATACCGGGAGGTTATACCGCGAGGATGTCCTTGGACAGGAGTTCTTCCAGAGGAAGTTCGGGGTCAAGCTCGATCCCGAAACCGCGGGCGTGGCCGTCGATGACGAACCAGATGGACTGGGCGGTGAGCCTCTCCAGCGTCTCGGCGGGCAGACGCTCGCCGGTGCGGGTCAGCCAGCGGCGTACGGCCCCGAAGACGGCGCCGACCAAGCCGTAGATCAGCGGGTCGAGAGCCTCGGCCTCCTCCTCGGTGGGTTGGCCCCCGAGAGCGAGGACGGCGGTGCCGACGATCGCCGCGATCCGGCCGGCGAGCTGCTCCATCCCCTGCTGGAACGGACCGTCGCCGCCACCGTCGATGTCGTGGTCGGCGGCGAGGTGGAGCGCCGGATGGGCGCGGGCCCAGCGGACGTAGGTGCCGACGATCCGCTCGATGATCTCCGGCACGGTGCCGTCGAGCGTGATCCCGGGCATCAGGTCGGACCAGAGCCCGTCGAGGATCGCCTGCTGTACGGCCCGGTCGAGGTCGGCGCGGTCCTCGAAGTGGCGGTAGATCACCGTGCGCGACAGCCCGGCGCGAACCGCGATCTGCTGCACCTGCACATCGGCGCCGGGTTCACCGGCCTCGATCACCGCGATGGCGGCATCGATGATCTGCTGGCGGCGCTGCTCGTTGTGCTTGCTCCACCGGTCCTGCCGACCATCGCGCTTCTCCCCGGCCACCCGCTTCTCCCCTGCTCCCGTGACATTTGTCGAGAGCGTCTCAGCGCTCCTTGCGACGCCCAAGAGAGTATCGGGGTTTCCGCGACTTCGCGGCGATGCCCCTCATCTCCTCGACATCGGTGATCTTCACCCGCGGACGGCCGGACTCGGCGCCACGTCGCTTCTCCTCACGGTCGATCGCCTGCCAGCCGGCCAGGTCGACCATGCCGGGCTGGCGGCTGCGTACGACCGCGGTGATCTCGCCGGCGTCACCGACCGGGGCCGGGATCCGGTCCGTGTCGAGGTCATCGAGCACCTGCTCGACCGTCTCCTCGGCGTCGGACTTGTTGGTGCCGATGAAACCGTTGGGGCCGCGCTTGACCCAGCCCGCGACGTAGACGCCCGGGAGCACCCGGCCGCGCTCGTTGGGGACGGTGCCGGTCGCGCCGTCGTAGGGAAGGTCGGCTACGGGCAGGCCCTTGTAGCCGACCGCACGCAGCAACATCCCGGTCTCGAGGACCTCGGTCTCGCCGGTCGGGACCGCCCGGACGACGCCGTTCTCGTCGCGCTCGAGGCGGTTGCGGCCGACCTCGACCCCGGTGACCCGGTCCTCGCCCAGCACGCGCACCGGCGAGCTGAGGAAGCGAAGCACGATCGTACGCAGCTCCGGACGCACCTCGCGGCCGGAGAGCTCGCGCAGCAGCCGGGTCGTGGTGTCGCCGCCTGCCAGCGCCTCCTCGAGCGGGAGGTCACCGGTGTCTACGACGACGTTGACGCCGTCGTGGCCCATCAGCCCGACCAGCTCGGGGACGGTGAAGGCCGCCTCCCCGGGCCCCCTGCGCCCGAGGACGACGACCTCCTTCACCGCGCTGTCGCGCAGGACCGCCAGCGGTCCCTCGGCGATGTCGGTGCCGGCCAGCCGCTCCGGGTCCTCGGCGAGAATCCGGGCGCAGTCGAGCGCCACGTTGCCGTTGCCGACCAGGACGACCCGCCCCGACGGGATGGACTCCGGGTCGAGGTGGACGGGCAGGTCCTGCTTGTCCGGGTGGCCGTTGTACCAGCCGACGAAGTCGGTCGCGCTCAGCGATCCGGGCAGGTCGTCGCCGTCGATCCCGAGAGCGCGGTCGCTCGCCGCGCCGACGGTGTAGACGACCGCGTGGTAGCGGGCGGTCAGCTCGGCGTGGGAGACGTCCTTGCCGACCTCGACGCCCAGGAAGTAGCGGAACCCCGGCTGCGACTCGATCTGCGCGAAGAGCTTCTCGACCTGCTTGGTGTTCTGGTGGTCGGGCGCGACGCCGGCCCGGACCAGGCCGTACGGCGTCGGCAGACGGTCGAAGACGTCGACGGAGATCTCGGGGTGCTTGAGCAGCTCGTCGGCTGCGTACATCCCCGCCGGCCCGGCGCCGACCACCGCGACCCGGAACGGTCCGGTGCGGGTCAGCCGGCGCTGGGGGTGGACCAGAGCGAGCGGGGTGCGGTCCTTGTGCGGGAAGACCTCGAAGTACTCCGCGTTGATGGCCAGGAACGGCGTCTGCGAGGCCTTCAGGGTCGTGTGCGGGACGATCGCGTCGGCCGGGCAGGCCGTGACGCAGGCGCCGCAGTCGACGCAGCTCTTGGCATCGACGTAGAGCATCTCGGCCTCCCCGAAGCCGGGCTCGCCCGGGGCGGGGTGGATGCAGTTGACCGGGCAGGCGACCACGCACGAGGCGTCCGCACAGCACGACTGGGTGACGACGTGAGGCACTTGTGACTACCGTTCTAGCGCGTCGGGCTCAGGGGATCAGTAGGACGCCGCGCGCGGCTCGGCGCGGAAGCGCGAGGCGCGACCGTCGATGCCGGTCATCCTCCACAGCAGCTTGGCCGGGCCCTTGCGGATGCCGAGGTTGTCGGCCAGCAGGCGTACGTCACCGAAGAGGTCACGCAGCAGCTTCTCGGACTCCTCGGACTTCCACCAGATCTCGCGTGCGACCTCGTCGGGGATGCCCATGTCGTAGCGGGCCTGCTTGCTCGGCACCATGATCACGTCGCAGAGCAGGCGCATGATGATCGGGAAGATGTAGGCCAGCAGGGTCTTCTTCACGCGGCCGAGCTCGGGCACGTGCTGCTCGAGGTACTGGTGGGCGAAGCCGATGTGGCGGGCCTCCTCGGCGATGTGGATCTGCATGATCCGGTTGGCCGCGGGGTGGCTGCCGCCGGAGCGCATCGCGCCCTTCTGCAGGTGGTCGATCGGCTCCTCGCCGGCGAGGATGCCGGTGAAGAACGCCTCCGGGAAGAACGCGCCCGCCGAGGCCATGAGGGGCACCAGGACCTTGAAGTAGGTCGGCGCGCCGGCTACGTCGGGGTTCACCCGGTTGACGAACTCCTGGAACATCTGGGTGTGGTGGGTCTCCTCGGTCACCTCGTGAGTCGCGTAGCGGAACTCCGGGTTGTTGTTCTTCGACCAGACCAGGTGGTTCATGACGCCGCCGATGAGCAGCTGCTCGAACTGCAGGCCGACCTTGGCGACCTGGGCCCAGCGGTACATCCCGATCTCGATCTGGCGCTCCTTGGAGAGCGCCTTGTACCAAGGGTGGGCACCGATCTCATCGGCGTCGTTGAGGATCCAGCGCTCATCGTTGGGCAGCACCGCGAGCTCGTCGGAGTCCCAGTCGATGTCCTTGAACGGGTCGAAGTGCACCTCCACCGAGGCCTCGGACAGCGTACGAAGCGTGTCGAGGTAGGCCTGCTTGCCCTGGCGGACGTATCCAGTGGACTTCTCATCCTGAACGGCGGTCATGACGATCGCTCCTTCACCGTTGAGTTCTACGTTGAGCTGCTAACGACGTGACCCACGTTACCCGGACACGCGTCCCGATAACAAGAGTACGCGCGACTTCGTGTCACGTTTATCTTTCCGCCGCTCAGAGACCGCCCGGAAATGCCGCGAGGGCGGTGCGTGACATGTCACGCACCGCCCTCGCGGGATGTTCGGTCGGATCAGACCTGCTCGTGCGACTCCACGGCAGCGACGATCCGCACGATGGCCTCGTCGACCGGGATGCCGTTCTCCTGGTGACCGTCGCGGTAGCGGAAGCTGACCGCGCCCTTCTCGACGTCCTCGCCGCCAGCGATCAGCATGAAGGGGATCTTCTGGAGCTGAGCGTTGCGGATCTTCTTCTGGAAGCGGTCGTCGGACTCGTCGACCTCGACCCGGATGCCCTTGGCCTTCAGCTTGGCGGCGACCTCGTAGAGGTAGTCGTCGAACGCGTCGGCGACCGGGATCCCGACGACCTGGACCGGGGCGAGCCACGGCGGCATGGCGCCGGCGTAGTGCTCGACCAGCACACCGAGGAACCGCTCGATCGAACCGAACTTGGCCGAGTGGATCATGACCGGCTGCTGGCGGGTGCCGTCGGCGGCCTGATACTCCAGGTTGAACCGGTCAGCGGCCGGCTGGTTGAAGTCGTACTGCACCGTGCCCATCTGCCAGGTCCGGCCGATCGCGTCCTTGGCCTGGACGGAGATCTTCGGGCCGTAGAACGCCGCGCCGCCCGGGTCGGGTACGAGGTCGAGACCGGTCTCGGACGCGACGTCCTCGAGGATCTTGGTGGCCTCGGCCCAGTCCTCGTCGCTGCCGACGAACTTGTCCTTGTTGGAGTCGTCGCGGGTCGACATCTCCAGGTAGAAGTCGTCGAGACCGAAGTCCTTGAGCACGGTCAGCATGAAGTCGAGCAGGTGCTTGACCTCGGCCGGCGCCTGCTCCTTGGTGCAGTAGGAGTGGGAGTCGTCCTGGGCGAAGCCACGCACGCGGGTGAGCCCGTGGATGACGCCCGACTTCTCGTTGCGGTAGACCGACCCGAACTCGAACAGCCGCAGCGGCAGCTCGCGGTAGGAGCGCCCGCGCGAACGGAAGATCAGGTTGTGCATCGGGCAGTTCATCGCCTTGAGGCGGTAGTCCTGGCCGTCCACGTCGAGCGCCGGGAACATGCCGTCGCCGTAGTAGGGCAGGTGGCCCGAGGTGTGGAAGAGCTGCTCCCGCGCGATGTGCGGGGTGCCGACGTACTCGAAGCCGTGCTCGATGTGCTTGGCGCGTACGTAGTCCTCCATCTCCCGCTTGATGATCCCGCCCTTGGGGTGGAAGACGGGGAGGCCGGAACCGATCTCGTCCGGGAAGGAGAACAGGTCGAGCTCGCGGCCGAGCTTGCGGTGGTCGCGGCGCTCGGCCTCCTCGATCCGGGCCAGGTGGGCGTCGAGCGCCTCCTTGGACTCCCAGGCGGTGCCGTAGATGCGCTGGAGCTGCTTGTTCTTCTCGTCGCCGCGCCAGTACGCCGCGGCGCTGCGCATCAGCTTGAAGGCCGGGATCCGCTTGGTGGTCGGCAGGTGCGGGCCGCGGCACAGGTCCTTCCACGCGATCTCGCCGTTGCGGTCGAGGTTGTCGTAGATGGTCAGCTCGCCGCCGCCGACCTCGGCGCTGGCGCCTTCGGCGGCGTCGGCAGCCGATCCCTTGAGACCGATCAGCTCGAGCTTGTAGGGCTCGTCGGCCAGCTCGACGCGGGCGTCGTCGTCGGTGGTGACCCGGCGGGAGAACTTCTGGTTGGCCTTGATGATCTTCTTCATCCGGGACTCGATCTTGACCAGGTCCTCGGGCACGAACGGGGTCTCGACGTCGAAGTCGTAGTAGAAGCCGTCGGTCACCGGCGGGCCGATGCCGAGCTTGGCCTCCGGGAAGAGCTCCTGCACCGCCTGCGCCATCACGTGCGCGGTCGAGTGACGCAGGATGTCGTGGCCGTCCTTGGAGTCGATCAGAACGCCCTCGACGGCGTCGCCGTCGACCAGCTCGTACGCCAGGTCCTTGAGGTCCTCTCCGACCCTGGCCGCGATCACGTCGGGGTTGTCCGCGAAGAGCTCCCACGCCTTCGTGCCCGTAGTGACCGCCCGTTCCTCGCGCCCGTCGGGGGTGAGTACGGCGATCTTGATCTCGGACACGGATGCTCCTGTGGGTTCCAGTGATGTGTGGACCGCGATGCTCGCGCGGCGTTCCGATCGTATCCGCCGCCGGCGGCGTACTGCGAATGGGTGAACCCGTGTCAGATACGGTCGTGAGACAGCCGCGCAGCGACCCGGACGGCGCCGAGGCTTCGACTCGGTCGGCGAGAACCCACGGGGGCATGCGGCTAGAATTCCGAGCCTCGATCGACGTCCGTCCCAGTCCTTCATGTGAAAGGCCTCGTGCTCCCCACCACCGGCCCCAAGTCCCGTCTCATCGACCCGTCTCGCCGGGTCCTCCAACTGCATCGACGTACGTCGATGGCGACCGTCCTGATAACCCTCGGCCTCGGCGCGCTGGCGATGCTGTTCCCGGCTACTGCCGTGGCACAGCAGGCCGCCGACCGGTGGAACAGCGGCCAGTGGGCGGAGGTGAGCGTGGTGGAGCGGTGCGAGTTCGACAGCGGCACCGGCGAGATCACCTCCTGCCAGGGCCAGTGGCGCGTCGACGGCGAGGGGGTCACCGGAAGCATCCACGGCACCCTGCGCGACATCGGCCGCGACCCCGACCCCTCGAAGGCGACCTTCCGGATGTGGGTGGTCGACTCCGATGCCTACGGAGAGCACGCGATCAACCCGTGGCCGGCCCGCATCCTCGGGATGGGCCGCGACCCGGTGCTCTGGGGCGGGATCGCGCTCACCCTGCTCGGGCTGGTGGTGCTGCCGACGCGGCGGGCGTGGTTCCGTACGCCGGGCGAGGAGACGCTCAGCGAGGACCTCGATATCCGGCTGAGCACCCACCCCGCGCACGGACGGGCGTGGCTGGTGCCGGTCGGGCTGGCCCTCGGCCCGGCACTCATCGCGCTCGGCGCCTGGGTCGCCACTCGGCCACACTTGCCGATGGTGCTCGTGCTGGCCGGATGTCTGGTTGCGCTCAGCGGGCTGATCCTGGGATTCCGGCTGGCCTGGCTCGGGCTGCGGCGCCCGTTCGCGGTGGACCTCGGGCTCTACGAGGGCGGCCTGGTCCTGGAGTACGCCCGGCACACCGATGTCATCCTCTGGGAGGACGTGACCAGCATCGACACCGGAGTCGTCGACGAGCGCAAGGCCAACCCGCGCATCGACGTCACCCTGCACCTGGTCACCGGCGCCGCGCTGCGGCTGCCGCGCGTCGACCACCAGCACTCGTTCACCGCTCACCTGCACCGGATCGCGTCCGGATCGCTGCCGACGGGATGAGGACAGGGTGAGGTAGCGTCGGCGCCGATGAACCAGATGCGCGCAACCGTGGTCCACAAGGGCGAGCTCTCCGTGCGGTCGGTCCCGCGCCCCGAGCCCGGGCCGGGACAGCTGCTGATCAAGGTGCTGCGCACCGGGATCTGCGGCTCCGACCTGCACGTCCGCGAGCACGCCGACGAGCTCAACGAGGTGGTCACCGAGATCGGCTACACCACCGCGATGACGCCCGATCAGGAGATCGTGCTGGGCCACGAGATCCTGGGCTCGGTCGTGGCGTACGGCCCGGAGACCCGCGGTCGCTGGGAGCCGGGCACCTCGGTGACGGCGCTGCCGGTGCTGCGTACGGACGGGGCGGTCCACATGGTCGGCTTCGACGTCGACTCCCCCGGCGGTTTCGCGGAGTACTGCGTCGTCCAGGAGGCGTTCACCTTCCCGGTGCCCGACGGCGTCTCGCCCGACCAGGCCGTGTTCACCGAGCCGCTGGCGGTCGCCTTCCACGCCGTACGCCGCGGCGCGGTCTCCGCACGGCGCCCGGCCGTGGTCATCGGCTGCGGCCCGATCGGCCTGGCCGTCATCCTCATGCTCAAGGCGCAGGGGGTGAAGACGGTGGTCGCCTCCGACCTCTCCCCCGCGCGGCGCGCGCTCGCGGCGAAGTGCGGCGCGGACGTGGTCGTCGACCCGCGCGAGTCCTCGCCGTGGGACGCCTACAAGCAGCGTGGCCCGGTGACCTCGCTGACCGACTACCTGGGCTTCGGTATCGACGCGATGCAGGTCGTACGCCGCATCCCGCTGCTCCCCTGGGAGACGGTGCTGCTCAACGCCGACCGCCTCGGGCAGTCGCCGACGGGTCCAGTCGTCTTCGAGTGCGTCGGGGTGCCGGGGATGCTCGAGCAGATCATGACCGCGGCGCCGCTGCACACGCGCGTCGTGGTCGTGGGTGTGTGCATGGAGCCCGACACGATCCGGCCCGCGATCGCGATCCACAAGGAGATCGACCTGCGGTTCGTCTTCGGCTACGACCCTGCCGAGTTCGCGCGCACGCTGGAGCTGATCGCCGGCGGGAAGGTCGATCCTTCGCCGCTGCACACCGGCACCGTCGGGCTCGACGGCGTCGCCCAGGCCTTCTCGGATCTGGCCGACCCGGAGACGCACGCGAAGATCCTCGTCGACCCCTGGGCGTGACACGAGCCACAGCATCGAGGATTCTGGTGGACCGATCACCTACCGGTAGTATCTGACTCACCAGCGGCCCGTTCCGGTCTTGCCCCCGGCCGCTCTCGCCGAACCTTGGACTCGGTAACTCATTATGGCGAGACACCCTCGCTTGAAAAGTTGACTCCTTGTCTCAGCAGAGCTTCAGCGCGCTCGGCGTGCCCGCAGACCTCACCGCCGTCCTCGATCACCACGGCATCACCACCCCCACCCCGATCCAGGCCGCGACCCTGCCGGACTCCCTCGCCGGGCGCGACGTGCTCGGCCGTGGGCGGACCGGGTCGGGCAAGACGTACGCCTTCCTGCTTCCGCTCGTCGCCCGTCTCGCGGGTGGTCCCCGGGCGAAGTCAGGCAAGCCGCGGGCCCTCGTGCTCGCCCCGACCCGTGAGCTCGTCCGGCAGATCGAGGAGGCCCTGCGCCCGCTCGCTGCGGAGGCGGGCCTCAGCATGCAGACCGTCTTCGGTGGTGTCGGGCAGAACCCGCAGGTCATCGGCCTGCGCAAGGGTGCCGACGTCGTCCTCGCCTGCCCCGGCCGGCTCGAGGACCTGATCGCCCAGCGTCACGCCGATCTCTCCTCGATCGAGGTCACCGTGCTGGACGAGGCCGACCACATGGCCGACCTCGGCTTCCTGCCCGCCGTGCGCCGCCTGCTGGCGATGACGCCGAACGGCAGCCAGCGCCTCCTGTTCAGCGCCACGCTCGACAAGGGCGTCAACGTGCTGGTCAAGCAGTTCCTCCAGCAGCCGGTCATCCACGAGGCCGACTCCGCGCAGTCGCCGGTCGCCGAGATGGAGCACCACGTGCTCCACCTCTCCGCCCGCGAGCACCGCATCCCCGTGCTCGCCGACCTGGCCGCCGCTCCGGGCCGCACCGTCGTCTTCACCCGCACCAAGCACG
The DNA here is from genome assembly GCF_040639295.1 of Nocardioides sp. NPDC023903. Classification (NCBI taxonomy): domain Bacteria; kingdom Bacillati; phylum Actinomycetota; class Actinomycetes; order Propionibacteriales; family Nocardioidaceae; genus Nocardioides; species Nocardioides sp. NPDC023903. The sequence goes on from NZ_JBEZZS010000004.1 coordinate 229,864, forward strand.
GCGCCAAGGGCGTGGCCCGCCAGCTCGGCCGCGCCGGCATCCCGGCCGTCGAGCTCCACGGTGACCTCTCCCAGAACGCCCGCGTACGCAACCTGGAGGCCTTCCACTCCGGCCGGGCGACCACCCTGGTGGCCACCGACATCGCCGCCCGCGGGATCCACGTCGACGACGTCACCCTCGTCGTCCACGCCGACCCGCCCGCCGAGCACAAGGCTTACCTGCACCGCTCCGGTCGTACGGCCCGCGCCGGTGCCTCCGGCACCGTCGTCACCCTGATGCTGCCCGACCAGGTCAAGGACGTACGCACGCTCACCCGTGCCGCCGGGATCAAGGCGACCACCACCCGTCTCGACGGGCCCTCGCACCCCATCCTGATCGAGCTGGCGCCCGGCGAGCGGAGCCGTCCCGGCCCGTTCGTCCCCGTCGTCGCCCAGCCCCCGCGCCGCCCCGCCGGCGAGGGCACCGGCAACCGTAAGAGCCGCCCCGGCTCGCGCGCCCGCAAGCGCCAGCGCTCCGCCGGCAGCCGCTGACCCCACGACCACCGCCGGTCGAGCCACACGACCACCGCCGGTCGAGCCGGATTCGTGAGGAACGAACGAATCCGTGTCGAGACCAACACGGTCGACGTCGCGATCGATAGGACCGTGTTGGTCTCGACACGCTCGCTGGCGCTCGCGGCTCGACCAGCGGGGCGTACTCCGACTTCAGACTGAGGACGGCGCCCGACCCTGGAACTAGGGTTGGCCGGGTGACTGTGCACGACGACGGCTCCTCCGGCCGGCTGGCGACCTTCTTCGCGACCGACGACGACTGGGAGCGGGAAGGCTCGATCGCGCTCGGCGACTGGCTGGTCGGCGCGGCCGTGCTGGTCGCGAGCCTGGTGACCCTGGAGCTGATCCGGGGAGTCGGGTCGCTCGACTCCAGCGACGCACCGACCTGGGTCGAGTGGACGGCGGTGTTCATCGGCGCTGCGCTGCTCGTCTTCAGGCGGCGCTTCCCTCTCACCGTCGCGCTCCTGGCCGGGCTGCACATGTTCGTCACCGGGGTGTGGCTCCCGATCGTGATGGGGCTGCTGCCGATGCAGATCATCTACTTCGTCGCCTTCTTCGCCGGGGCCGCCTGGGCGCGGCGCCGGCGGGACATGGTGGTCGTGATGGGGCTGATCACCCTGTTCATGTTCGCCTGGCTCTCCTGGCAGTTCGCGGTCGGCAGCGGCATCGACGAGATCCGCGAGTCGACCGCCGACGCGGAGGGCTCCTCGCTCATCGGCCCGGTGACCGCCTACGTGCTGCTCACCACCCTGATGAACCTGCTCTACTTCGCCGGCGCGATCGTCGGCGGCCAGGTCGCCTGGCGCGGCGCACGACAGAAGGCCGAGCTGGCCGAGCAAGCCGCGACCATCGCGGCCCAGTCCGGGCAGCTCCAGCGCCGCGCGGTGATCGACGAGCGCCTTCGGATCGCCCGTGAGCTGCACGACGTCGTGGCCCACCATGTCGCGGTCGTCGGGGTCCAGGCTGCCGCCGGACGCAAGCTGCTCGAGCGCGGCCGTCCCGATGACATCGTGGGCGCCGCCGAGGCGCTCGGCAACGTCGAGGCCTCCGCGCGCGAGGGCGTCACCCAGATGCGCTCGCTGCTCGGCACCCTGCGCGACCCGGCCGGCGACGCGGAGACGGAAGCCGAAGGCGTACGCCGCCCGGAGCCGCGCCTCGAGGACCTGCCCGCGCTCCTGGACGAGGTGCGCGAGAGCGGGCTGCGGGTCGACTACGAGGCCGTCGGGCCGGTCGAGGACCTCTCGGTGCCGCTGGCGCACTCGGTCTACCGGATCGTCCAGGAGGCGCTGGCCAACGTACGCCGCCACTCCACCGCCGACCGCGCCCAGGTCGTGCTCCGCGTCGACCGGGCGGCGGCCGCGCCGTACGCCGAGGTCGAGATCACCGACAACGGCCGGCCCCGGCACGGCACCTCCGGCAGCGGCCTGGGCCTGCTCGGGGTACGCGAACGGGCAGCCGTCCGGAAGGCGGAGGTCGACATCGGGCCCAGGGCCGTGCAGGGGTTCCGGGTGCGGGTGCGGTTCCCGCTCGACTCCCCCGTCGCGTCGATGGGAGCGGCGCGATGATCCGGGTGCTGCTCGCCGACGACCAGCAGCTGGTGCGCTCGGGGTTCCGTCTCATCCTCTCGATGGAGGACGACATCTCGGTGGTCGGTGAGGCCTCCGACGGCGCCGACGCGATCGCCAAGGCGCGCGAGCTGCGGCCCGACGTGGTGCTGATGGACGTACAGATGCCCGGCACCGACGGCATCGAAGCGACGCGCACGGTGGTCGCCGAGGGGCACGCCAAGGTGATCATCCTGACCACCTTCGACCGCGACGACTACCTCTTCGACGCGCTCGCCGCGGGCGCGAGCGGCTTCCTGCTCAAGAACGCCGACCCCGACTCCCTGGCCGAGGCGGTGCGGGCCGCCGCCGAGGGGCACGCGCTGCTCGCCCCGGAGGTCACGATGCGCGTGATCGGCCGGGTGACCCGAGCCGAGGCGCCGGCGACACCGGCGCCGAAGCCGCCCAGAGAGCTCGACCTGCTCACCGCTCGGGAGCGCGAGGTGCTGCTGCTCATCGGCGAGGGACTGAGCAACAACGAGATCGCCCGCCGGCTGTTCCTCACCGAGGCGACCGTGAAGACCCACGTATCGGCCTGCCTGGCCAAGCTGCAGCTGCGCGACCGGGTGCAGACCGTGGTCTTCATCCACCGTCACGGCCTTCTCCCGGCCGGCCCGCCCAACGGGTGAGGGCGAGCTCATCCTCGCGACGGATCCGCCGGGGGCCGCACTGAAATAGCGTGAGTCCCGTTCGTTTCCAACGCAGAGGAGATTCGATGCTCGAGGTCAGCGGGTTGACCCGCCGCTTCGGCGAGATGGTCGCCGTCGACGACGTGTCCTTCCCGGTCCCGTCCGGTGGGCTCACCGGGTTCGTGGGCGGCAACGGTGCCGGGAAGACCACCACCATGCGGATGATCATGGGGGTGCTGGCCGCGCACGCCGGGACGGTGTCCTGGCAGGGGCACGAGGTCACCCGCGAGGACCGGCGCCGGTTCGGCTACATGCCCGAGGAGCGCGGTCTCTACCCGAAGCAGCCGATCCTGGACCAGCTGGTCTACCTGGCGCGGCTGCGCGGCATGTCCACCGCCGACGCGCGCCGGGAGATCACCGCGCTGCTGGAGCGGTTCGGGCTGGGTGGGCGCACCAAGGATCCGCTGGAGAAGCTGTCCCTGGGCAACCAGCAGCGCGTTCAGATCATCGCCGCTCTCGTCCCCGCGCCGATGGCGCTGATCCTCGACGAGCCGTTCTCCGGGCTCGATCCCGACGCCATCGACGCGATGGCGGATCTGCTGCGCGAGCATGCTCGCGACGGCGTACCCGTCGTCTTCTCCTCCCACCAGCTCGATCTCGTCGACCGGCTGTGCGACCGGCTGGTGGTGATGGCCCGCGGCCGGGTGGTCACCCAAGGGACGGGCGAGGAGCTGCGCGCCGAGGCCGCGCTCCGCTACCGGGTCGTCCTCGACGGCGACGCCGGCTGGGTACGCGACCTGCCGGGGCTCCACGTCCGCGACGTCTCCGGCCCCGAGGCCGAGGTCGAGGTCGTCTCCGCCGGCGCCGAGCAGAAGCTGCTCGTCGAGGCCACCAGCCGCGGGAACGTGCTCGACTTCCACCGCGTCGTACCGCGTCTGTCCGAGATCTACCGGGAGGTCACCGCATGACCACTGTGAAGACCAGGAACCAGCCGGTGTGGCAGATAGTCGCCCGCCGCGAGATCGCGGTCCGCGCCACCGACAAGTCGACGCTGATCGGCACCGCGGTCATGCTCGCGGTGATCGTGGGCGTGCTCGGCTTCACCGCATGGAGCGAGAGCCGGGAGAAGACCTACGACCTCGCCTACTCCACCACCGCCTCGCAGGCGATGGTCGAGGGCATCGCCGAGCGCGCCACCGACATCGACGAGAAGGTGCGCATCGAGCCGGTCGCCGTCGATGACGCGGGCGCCGCCCGGCACGCGCTCGAGGAGGAGCAGGCCGACGCCTACCTGCGCACGGACACGGATGGCTGGACGCTGGTCACCCTCGAGGACGCCGACTCCGAGCTGCGCGACGTGGTCAGCCAGTCGGTCGAGGCGATCGTCCTCGCTGGCAACGCCGACGCGGCCGGCACCACGGCGGCCGAGCTGACCAAGGGCTCGTCGGTCGGGGCCGAACAGCTCGAGGGCGACAGCGAGCTGTCCGCGATCCGCTACATCGTCGGCTACGCGCTCGCGATCGTCTTCTACTTCGCCTCGATCATGTTCGGAATGACGCTGGCCAACAGCGTCGTGGAGGAGAAGCAGTCGCGGATCGTGGAGATGATCGCCGCCGCCGTACCGCTGCGGCAGCTCCTCGCCGGCAAGATCATCGGCAACGCCGTCATCGCGGTCGGGCAGATGCTCGTCTATGTGGCCGTCGGACTGGTCGGGCTGAGTCTGACAGACTTCAGCTTCGCCCTACCGGCCCTGTCCGGAGCGATCGGCTGGTTCGTGGTGTTCTTCCTGATCGGCTTCGTGGTCCTCTCCACCCTGTGGGCGGTCGCGGGCGCCCTCGCCTCCCGCACCGAGGACCTGCAGTCCTCCTCCACGCCGATCACGATGCTGCTCATGGTGATGTTCTTCGGCGCTCTCTACCTCGACGGCGTCGGCGAGCAGATCGGTTCGTACGTCCCGCCGCTCTCCGCCGTGCTCATGCCGATGCGCCTGGTCGAGGGCACCGCGGCCTGGTGGGAGCCGATCATCGCCGTGGTCTTGCTCCTCGCCTTCGGCGTCGCCCTCGTACGCCTCGCCGAGCGCCTCTACAGCCGCGCCCTGCTCCAGACCGGTGGCCAACTCTCCCTCAAGGCCGCCTGGCGGCTCGAGGAGTAGCCGAGGCGTCACCCCCGGCGGCCGAGATGCCACCTCGGTGCCATCTCGGCCGACGTAAGTGACTTCTCGCCCGACGTAAGTGACTTCTCGGCATGATGGGGGCAGTCGACGACGACCTGAGGAGAGCACGGACATGGCCCGAGAGATCACCACCGTTGTGGAGGACCTGCACTACCTGGAATGCCCGCGGTGGCACCAGGACCGGATCTGGTTCGTGGACTTCTACTCCCACAAGGTCTACTCGGCCCGGGAGGACGGGTCGGACCTGAAGGTCGAGGCGGAGGTGCCGGGGCAGCCGTCGGGGCTGGGCTGGCTCCCCGACGGGCACCTCCTGGTCGTCTCGATGCGCGATCGCCGGATCCTGCGCCGTGAGTCGGACGGCTCTCTGGTGACGCACGCCGACCTCAGCGGCCATGTCAGCCACCACCTCAACGACATGGTGGTGGACGAGCAGGGCAGGGCGTACGTCGGGAACTTCGGCTTCGACATCATGGCGGGCGCCGACGTGGCGCCGACGGTGCTGCTGCGGGTCGACCCCGACGGGACGGTGACCGAGGTCGCCGACGACATGTGGTTCCCCAACGGCAGCGTGATCACCGACGACGGCACGCTCATCGTCGACGAGACCTGCGGCAACCGGATCAGCGCCTTCGACATCGCGGAGGACGGGTCGCTGAGCAACCGGCGTACGTGGGCGAAGTTCGGTGAGCTCAGCACGCACACCGCCTTCGCGGAGGCGATGGGCGACGCCGTGCTGGCGCCCGACGGCTGCTGCCTGGACGCCGAGGGTGCCGTGTGGGCCGCCGACGCGGTCTTCGGCCGGCTGGTCAGGGTCACCGAGGGTGGCGAGATCCTCGAGCAGATCGAGCCGGGCGGTGGCGTCTTCGCGTGCATGCTGGGCGGCAGTGACGGGAAGACGCTGTACGTCTGCGCCGCGCCCGACTTCTTCGAGGAGGCACGCAAGGCCAACACCGAGGCACGGCTGCTGGCCATCCGGGTCGACGTGCCCCGGGCGGGTCGCCCCTAGCTCTGGACGTCCGGCGGCGGACCGTCGAGGCGCCCGGCGCGGCTTCGGATCGGCACGGCGACGTGGAGCGCGTTGCTCTCGAGCGTGAAGTCGGTCGGGGTCTCGGTGAGGATCTCGCCGTCGAGGTTGACCGGCATCGCCTCGTCGGTGGTGATCCGCACCGCCGAGGTGGTCACGTGGTGCACCTGATCGTGCTCGATGAAGTGGCCGCTCCTGAGCAGCCGCGCGATGGAGACGTGGTCCCGCATCCGGCCCCGGACGATGGCGTAGACGTCGAGGAGGTCGTCGTCCACCGAGGCCGTGGGTGAGACGGTGTTGCCGCCGCCGTAGTGGCGGCCGTTGCCGACCGCGACCTGGAGCAGGTCGTCGAGCTCCATCGTGTCGTGGTCGCCCTCGGGGAACTCCAGCCGGGCGGTGAACGGCCTGTGGTGGCGGTAGGCCTGCAGCGTCGCGACGGGGTAGGCGCCGGGCCCGATCAGCTTCTTCAGGCGAGGATTCAGGGCCTCGGTCACCGCGACGGAGAGACCGAAGGAGGCGACGTTGAGGTAGGCGTGGCCGTTGGCCCGGCCGATGTCGACGTTGATGACCTTCCCCTCGAGCATCTGCCGGACCGCGGTCTCCGGGTCCTGGTCCAGCTCGAGCGTGCGGGCGAAGTCGTTGGCGGTGCCGAGCGGCAGCACTCCGAGCACGACGTCGCTGCCGGCGATCCGGGCCGCGGCGGCACCCACCGACCCGTCGCCGCCGCCGATGACGAGCAGGTCGGGTTGGTCGGCAGCGACCTTGTCGAGCGTGGCCTCCAGCTCCTCCCCCGAGTGGACTGCGTAGGCGTGCACGTCCTCGATCCCTGCCGACCGCAGCATCTCCTCCGACGACGCCAGCGCGTCCTGTCCCCGGCGCGAGCCGGCGTTGACAACGAGGGCGACCTTCACGGAGTCGCGCGACAACAGCGATTGCATATCCACGCTCAGGAGCGTACGCACTTCACCTGAGTGCGCGCTGGCGCGTTCCTGTGCGTGGTCTGTTGCGCCGGCTATCGGCCGACGGCTCCGGAGGTGACGACCTCGGCGAAGACCCCGAACGCCGGCTCGCCGGCCCGGTTGAGCGGGCGGTGCGAGGCGAGCGTCTTCAGCAGTCGTACGTCCCGCTCCCCCGTCTCCGGATGACTGTCGATCACGGCACAGCGCGGGATGGGTACGCCGATCCGGAGTGTCGCTCCGCCGACCCGGATCTCCCGGCCGAGCCAGGTGTCCTCGGCATACGGCTCGTCGGTCTCGACCACCAGGTTCGGCCGGAACCGCGCCGCGTCCAAGGCGTCCTGACCGACCTGCTGGGCGAGGTCGCGCAGCGACGCCGTGGTCACCACCGACACCGCACCCGCGAACACGACATCACCGCGACGAGCACGGGCCAGCCGCACCGGCCGGTCGAGAAACTTCGAGAACAGCGCCGTGTGCGGGCCGCCGAGCAGCTCCAGCTCGACCTCCCGGCCCCAGTAGTCGCAGCGGAGCCGCTCGCCGGTCGCGACCGGCACCGCCGCGGCGGACTCGCCGTCAGGCAGCTCGACCTCGAGCCGGTCGCCGGCAAGCTCGGCGCGCACCGCGACCAGCGAGGGGTGCTGCACGGTCCGCAGCACCCGCCCGTGGCCCGGGTCGCTCTCGTCGACCGACACCAGCGCGAAGCCACGGTCGCCCACAACCCCCTGGGCGTCGAGCACCACCTGGTCGTGGGCCAGGTGCGTGGTCCCCTTGATCGGCGCGAACCCCGCGCGTACGACCCTCAGCTCATCGATCACGGGCCAAGTCAACCAGCGTTGCGAAACGCCTTGGCACCCTCGGCCGCCAGCTCCGAGTAACCGGTGGTGCCGGCGCCGAGCAGCTCCTCCGCGGCGTGCTTGACCGCACCGAGGGCAGCGAAGGCGAACGCTCCGCCGACCGAGATGCGCGCCGCGCCCGCCTCGGCGAGCTCCGGGACCGACGGGCCGCCCGGGAGCAGCAGGACGTTGACCGGGCGGTCGACGGCGTCGACCAGGCGGCGTACGTCCTCGACGGCGATGACGCCGGGCGCGAAGAGCACGTCGGCGCCGGCCTCCTGATAGGCCTGGAGGCGGGCGATCGTGTCGTCCAGGTCATCGCGGCCGCGGATGTGGTTCTCGGCCCGGGCGGTGAGGACGAAATCGTCACCGGCGGCGCCGGCCGCCGCGGCGACGCGCTCCGCGGCCTCCTCGACGGAGTAGATCGTGTCCTTCTCGATCCCGGTGTAGTCCTCGATGGACCCGCCCGCCAGACCTGCGCCCACGGCGAGCCGGAACGTCTCCTCCACTTCGGTCGTCGTGGCCGCGAAGCCCGCCTCCAGATCGGCCGAGACGGGCACCTCGACCGCCTCGACCAGCGCGGTGGCGTGGGCGATCACCTCGTCGCGGGTGACCTGGCCGTCGAGGCGGCCCAGAGTCGCGGCGTACCCGCTGCTGGTCGTGGCCAGCGCCGGGAAGCCCAGCGACGCCAGGAGCTTGGCCGAGCCCGCGTCCCAAGCGTTGGGCATGAGCAGCGGGCGGCCGGGCAGGTGCAGCGACAGGAAGTTCTCGGCGAGCGACATGGCGGTCACCCTGCCACGGGACGGCGCAGCCGAGAACCGATTTCCGGCTTAGGATCGATGAGCATGGGGCACGATCACGACCACATCTCACCCGCGGCGGACCGGCGCTACCTGATCGCCGCGATGTCGCTCCTGGGTGTGTTCCTGATCGGCGAGGTGACGGTGGCGATCCTCGCCGACTCGCTGGCGCTGCTGGCCGACGCCGGCCACATGCTGACCGACGTCGGGGCGATCGCGGCGGCGCTGTGGGCGATGCGGCTGGCGGCGCGCCCGGCGCACGGCCAGTGGACCTACGGCTGGAAGCGCGCCGAGATCCTCTCCGCCGCGCTCAACGGCATCACGCTGCTCGTCTTCGCCGCGGTCGTGTGCGTGGAGGCGATCCGGCGCCTGATCGACCCGCCCGACGCCGAGGGCTGGCCGATGTTCGTGGTCGCGCTCGTCGGCTGCGGCGTCAACATCCTCGCGGCCGCCCTGATGGCGCGCGCCAACCGCACCTCGCTCAACGTCGAGGGCGCCTACCAGCACGTCCTCTCCGACCTCTACGGCTTCATCGGCACCCTCGTCGCCGCGGTCGTCATCCTGCTCACCGGCTGGACCCGAGCGGACCCGGTGGCCTCGCTCGTGGTCGTCGCCCTGATGACGTACGCCGGTGTCTGTCTGCTCCGCGACAGCGGCCGGATCCTGCTCGAGGGTGCGCCGGCCGAGGTCGACGTCGAGGACCTGCGCCGGCACCTGCTCGGGGTCGACCATGTGGTCGAGGTGCACGACCTGCACGCCTGGACGGTCACCTCGGGCCTGCCCGCGGTCTCCGCCCACCTGACCCTGATGCCCGAGTGTTTCCTCGACGGCAGCGCACCGAAGGTCCTCGACCGGGTCCAGGCCTGTCTGGCCGGTCACTTCGACGTCGAGCACTCGACCTTCCAGCTCGAGCCCGAGACGCACCTGGCCCACGAGCCGGGGATGCACTGAGGCCGGCTGAGGTCAGGCGCGCGCGAGCGCGGTGAGCGCGGCTTCGCGCGCCTGCTCGATCGCGTCCTCGGCGATCCCGCACAGTCGCAGGCAGGCCGAAGCGATCGTGGCGACGGTCGTACTGCCGACCCGGTCCTCGCGGCGAAGGCTGACCACGCTCTCGACCATCTGCACGAGGAGCTCGCCGAGCCCGGGCTCGGCGCTGCTCGCTGAGACCCGCTCCCCCGCGGCGCGCTGCGCGACCCGGCTGTAGCCGGCGACGAGGTCACCGCGGAGATGGCCGTAGCGGTCGTAGACGGGTGAGGCGATGACGTCGGGCAGGCGATAGAGCATGCCGATGTTGTAGGGCATGGCGACGAGCGCGCTCATGTCGCTGACGGCGAGGGCGTAGAGGCCGACGTCGGGCGTGACCGACCCCATCCCGGCCTCGATCTTCCCGGCCTGCTCGACCCGGTCCTGGACCGAGCGCTCGAGCAGCACCGCGAGGATCTCCTCCTTGCTGCCGAAGTGGTAGTAGATGGAGGCCTGCCTCAGCCCGGCACCATCCGCGATCTCGCGGGTGGTGGTGCCGGCATAGCCGCGGCTCACGAAGAGTTCGGCGGCGGCAGCGAGGATCTGATCTCGGGGGTTCGCCGCGATCTTTCCGGGGAGCAGCCGTGGACGGCCGCGACCCGGGCGCGGCGAGATCTGTGACACCGTGGCATCGCCTTTTTCTGTCGTGCGATAGATAACATTGGAGAGGGTAAGTTTCGCACTCATATCGAAAGAGTCAAGCGCCAGAGGACGTGTCCGCCCTCAAACCCGTCAGTGCGTGAGCTTGAGCCCCACGACACAGCCGACGAGCGCGACGATCAGCAGGACGCGAACAGGGCTGATCGCCTCGTCCCCGGCCATCATCGAGTAGCCGACGGTGAGCGCGGCGCCGATGCCGACCCACACCGCATAGGCGGTGCCGATCGGCAGGGTGCGCATGGCCATCGCGAGGCCGACCAGGCTGCCGATCAGGGCGACACCGAAGACGATCGAGGGGACCAGCCGCGAGAACCCCTCGGTGCGGCCTAGGGCGAGTGCCCACACGGCCTCAAGGACGCCGGATACCACAAGAAAAAGCCAGGACATGACCACTCCAGACGGCCGTCTTGTCGCGCTTCCGGGTACGGCTCCCTCGTCCGGCAGCCGGTCTCGGCTGACGTCTTCGACCTTAGCAAACCTGTCACGCGATAGAAACTTCTCGGCAACGAGGAACGCTGCGTTCTTCAGCACGGGATTCAGCGCCGATCGATGAGAGGATGCGCAGGTGACCTTCACCGTCGGCTTCGTCACCGGAGCCACCCCTGACAAGTGGGCCCGGACCTGGCGAGAGCGCAGCCGCGAGCGGCTCGAGCTGGTCCCGGTCACCGAGGAGGACCAGGAACGGCTGCTTCGCGAGGGCGAGCTCGACATGTGCCTCGTACGCCTCCCCGTCGACCGCGACGGCCTCCACTGCATCCCGCTCTACGAGGAGCAGCCGGTCGCGGTGATGGGCCACGAGCATCTGCTCTCCCTGCTGGAGGAGGTCACCCTCGACGACCTCGCCGAGGAGCAGCTGGTCATCCCCGAGCGCGGGGGCTGGAAGCCGTCCGCGGAGCAGCTGAAGTGGCCCGCGATGAGCGAGAAGGACGCGGTCGAGACGGTCGCGGCCGGCACCGGGATCGCGATCCTGCCGATGTCGATCGCCCGCCTCTACCACCGCAAGGACGCCGTCTCCCGGCCGGTGAACGGCATCGAGCCCACGACCGTCGGCCTGGCCTGGCTGATCGACAACGACGACGAGCGGGTGCAGACCTTCATCGGCATCGTCCGCGGCCGCTCGCGGAACTCCTCTCGCCACTGAGACCCCCGGCAAATGCCAGGTGAACGCCTGGCGACATCTGCCTCGGCTGGGTCCCATTCCAGCCAGCGCCGTCGCAGCTCGTCCCTAGACTCTGCCCGATCCAGACAGAAGGCAGGCGTTTTCAGGTGAACCGCACGGGGTGGACGACCGTCGTCGCAGGAAGTCTGGGGCTGGTTCTGCTCGCCTGGTTCCTGGTCGCCAACGCGCTCCCGGGCGGTTCCGGGCCCGACAGGCTGTCCGACCCGGTGACCCTGAAGGTCGCGGCAGGTTCGGAGCTCGACGACGTCCTGTGCGCCGGCGGCACCAGCAAGGCCGAGGAGTCGACCGGCACCCCGGTGCGCTGTGAGCCGAGCGCGCTCGTGAAGCGGCTCCGGGAGGAGACCAACGTCGCGCTCGAGCCCGAGTTCATCGGCACCCTCGAGGCCGCCGACGCGATCGTCGCTGACCCAGACCGCTACGACGCCGCCTGGTTCGCCTCCGACGACTACCTGCGGCTGGCGCTGGCGGCCAAGGGCACCGACGACCTGACCTCCTCCGACCCGATCATGCGCTCACCGGTGGTGCTCGGTGTGCACCACGACGTCGCCACCCGGCTCGGCTGGACCGGCGACGCCCAGGTCTCCTGGGAGGAGATCGCCCGCCGCGCCGCCGACGGCGAGCTCGGCTTCCTGATGACCAGCCCCGCCTCCTCCAACTCCGGCCTGTCCACGCTCGCCGGCGTGGCCACCGCCTTCGACGCCGAGCCGCCGCTGCAGAGCGAGGACGTCGGCCTGGTCCAAGAGGACGTACGCCAGCTGTTCAGCGGGCAGCTCGGCCGCGCTGCCAGTTCGGGGTGGCTCTCGGACATGTTCCGCGAGAACCCGACGGCCTACGACGCGATCTTCAACTACGAGTCCGAGCTGCTGGCGCTCTCGGAGCAGGTCGAGGATCTCGACATCGTCTACCCCAGCGACGGCACCACCGAGGCCACCTACCCGCTCACACTCGTCGTCGCCGAGAAGCAGAAGGCGTACGAGACGGCGGTCGCGTGGCTGCGTACGGCCGAGGTCCAGGAGGAGCTGAGCGAGAAGAGCGGGCGACGGCCGGGGCTCACGAGCGTGACGCCCTCCCCCGGCGTACCCGACAACGACGTCAAGACGCTCCCGTTGCCTGACGATCTCGGCACCATCGACGAGCTGATCTTCACCTACTTCGACGAGTTCGCACCCAAGACGCGGACGACCTATCTGCTCGACACCTCCGCCTCGATGGACGAGATCAAGATGAACCAGCTGCGGCGGGCCTTCGAGGGGCTGGCCGGCGACGACACCTCGATCAGCGGCCAGTTCAAGCGCTTCCGCAAGGGCGAGCGGCTCTCGGTCTACACCTACGCCGACGAGACGGACTCCCTCGGGTCCCTCGTCGTCGAGGACCAGCCGGAGCGGGACGAGGCGCTCAACGGCCTCATCGACCGCGTCGGCGAGCTGACCGGCCACGGCGGCACCGCCTACTACGACGCGATCGACACCGCGTACGCCGCCATCAAGGCCTCGCCCGAGGAGGGCGCCACCACCTCGATCGTGCTGATGACCGACGGCGAGCAGAACGGCGGGCAGTCCTATGCCCAGCTCAGCAAGAAGTACGAGTCGGACTACCGCGACCTCGGCGTGCCGCTCTACGTGGTGCTCGTCGGCGATGCCGCCACCTCGGCCGACGCGAGCATCGAGCAGCTGGTCGGCTTCGCCGAGCACACCGGCGGCCGCGACGTCGTCGCCAAGGACGCCGCCGACCTCCGCAAGATCTTCCAGGAGATCCGTGACTACCAGTAAGCCCGGACCAACGCTCGCCACCATCATCAACTCCGGATTCACCACCGCCGGAGCGGTCCTCGCCGTGCCGCTGGCCGGCGCGGCCGTCGCGACGAGCGCATGGGGCTGGGCGGTCGGCGCGGTCGGCGCGCTCGCGATCGGAGCCGGCACCGCTGCCGTCCGGGCGAACCCCCGCAAGCGGCCTGGGCACCGGCCGCCGCCACCCCGCGGGATCGAGGGGCGGCCGATCCACACCTACTACTTCCTCTCCGAGACACGCATCGCGATGCTGCACGCCCAGCTCTTTCGTGGCGAGGTCGGAACCGTCCTCCGCGAGGTCGTCAGGAGCTCCTCCGGCAGCGCGGAGGCCGGGATCGACGTGCCACCGGTCAAGGCGGTGACCAAGTACGTCCGCGATGTCGCCAGGAAGTACGCCCAGGAGGCTCGGCCCACCAGGGAGACCCTGGTCGGCGACGTGCTGGCCGAGCTGCAGCAACGGGGGCTGCTGCACGAGCCCGACGGCGAGCTCGACCGGGTGGCCGGGCTGGTCGCGCAGACCGCGTCCGATGACCAGTTCCTCCAGTTCACCGTCGCCGGGCCGGACGTACGACAGGCAATCCTCGCCGTCCCGACGCCTGCTACCGACGGCCGGGACAACACCGGGACGCTGGAGCAGAAGAGCCACGGGCTCACCATCACCATGCACGTCGGCAGTCGCGGGAAGCAGGAGGACTTCGACGAGCTCGAGCATCGCGACAACGTGGTCGTGGTCGGCGTGCTCCGCAACCTCAGCACCGCCGACCGGACCGCGACCGTCCGGGTCATCGCGGTCTACTGAGCGACCCGGGTCCGCGCGGGCCGCGTGCACGCGGCAGACTTTGCACCATGCTCGAACCGACCGACCTCACCGCGCGCGCGATCGAGGCGCTGCGTACCACCTTCGGCGCCGAGGCCACGGTGGTCGGAAGGGCGCCGGGACGGGTCAACCTGATCGGCGAGCACACCGACTACAACGCCGGTCTGGTGCTGCCGGTCGCACTCCCCCACGCCACCTACGCCGCGGCCGCGCCGCGCACCGACGGCGTCATCCGGATCGCCTCGGGCCAGGAGCCGGAGCCGTTCACCGGCCACATCGACGAGCTCGGCCCGGAGATCGAGGGCTGGGCCGCGTACGTCGCGGGGGTGCTCTGGACGCTGCGCGAGGCCGGCCTGCTGACCGGTGGCCTGGACATGCACCTGGAGTCGTCGGTCCCGCTCGGCGCGGGCCTGTCCTCGTCTGCATCGGTCGAGTGCGCCACCGCGGTGGCGGCACTGGGGATCGCCGGCCGGACTCTCGACGAGGAGCTGCAGCGCGCGGTCGTCGCGGCCGGGATCCGGGCCGAGACCGAGGTCGCCAAGGCGCCGACCGGCGGGATGGACCAGTCGGTCGCGGTCTTCGCCGAGGCCGGCGGTGCTCTCCTGATCGACTTCGACTCCGGTACGCACCGCAACGTCCCGCTCGCCCTCGGCGAGCGCACGATCCTGGTCACCGACACCCGGGTCAAGCACCAGCTGACCGACGGCGGCTACGCCTCCCGGCGCGCCCAGTGCGAGAAGGCCGCCGCCGACCTCGGGCTGCGCTCGCTGCGCGAGGCCACCCTGGACCAGGTCGAATCCCTCGACGACGAGGTCGTACGCCGCCGCGCCCGCCACATCGTCACCGAGATCGCCCGCGTCGACCCGACCGTGACCGCGCTCGGTGGCGGCGACTGGGCCGCGATCGGTGAGCTCTTCGCCGCCTCGCACGCCTCGATGCGCGACGACTTCGAGATCTCCGTCCCCGAGCTCGACCTGGCCGTCGCGACCGCGGTCGACGCCGGAGCCGACGGGGCCCGGATGACCGGTGGCGGCTTCGGCGGCTCGATCGTCTCGATCCTCCCTCTTGACGCCGTGGAGGCGGTCAGCGCGGCCATCGACAAGGCTTTCGCCGAAGCCGGCTACGGCGCCCCGGGGCACCTGATCGCCAGCCCTTCGGCGGGCGCGATGTTCACCGAGTTACCTCGGTGAACATCGCACCGACTCAGACCAAGCCCGCCTCGGCCAGCATCCGAGTCGCGGTGCCGGTCGCAGCCTGACGGGCCGCTCGAAGCAGATCGACATCGGTCTCGGTGCGCCCGGGGATCGGGTCGTCCGCATCGGGCGCGAACGTCAGCGTGTGTACGCCCGCGTGGTTCCCGGCCCTCATCTCGGCGACCGAGGCCCGGTAGCGGTCCGGCCGGCTGTGGTAGAGATCGCCGAGCTCGGGGTTGACCCGGCGCAGGTAGCGCTCGATGACCCGGTCCGCCGGGCCGTAGGCCGGGGCCGTTCCGAACGGCCGAGTCGCCAGCACGATCGCGTGCGTCGCCCCGAGCGCCGCCGCTGCGGCCACCGGCACCGGTTCGACCAGCCCGCCGTCGAGCCAGCGGCGGCCGCGCACGGTCACTGGGAGTCCTCCGGCCAGGGGCAGCTGGCTCGAGGCGATCACCGAGTCGGCGAGGTCGGTGGCGTCGGTGAAGTCGGTGAGCGGGACTGCCTTCGCGGTCACCACGTCGGTGGCCACCGCCGCCAGCCGGGGCGCCCCGTCCCGCAGCGCGAGCGACCACTCGAACAGCTCCGCCGAGCGGGAGGTGATCCCGCGGGTGTCGACCATCGACTTGCGCCGCAGCATCCGTCCGGCGCCGATGTACTCGGGCGAGGCGAAGACCGAGGCGTACGACTCGCTGAAGGCGCCGATGGTCCCGGCCGCCACCGCGGTCGCGTTGGCCGCGCCGGCAGATGTGCCGACCACGAGATCGACCGCATCCACCAGGCCCTGGTCGGCGAGCACCGCGGCCATCGTCGCCGACAGCATGCCCCGCATCCCGCCACCCTCGATCACGAGAGCCAGGGTCGCCCCGTCATCCTTGTTCCCACTGTCCCCGCCGCGACGAGACCGGAGCAGCTCGACCACTCCCGATTGCAATGCGTCCACATCTGGATTGTGACGCTACTGGCGAGTAGGGCATGGCATCGGGTCGCTCCGACACGCCCGGACAGGGGCGCAGATCACACGTTGGCGGCGAGCCAGGCACCCAGATCGCGGGCCGAGCGGTCGACGACGTTGGCCCAGTCGAGGGCGGTCTCGTCGGCGTTGTCGGAGACGTGCTTGACGACGCGAGCCGGGACGCCCGCCTCCCGGGATGCCCAGGCGACGGCGAAGGCCTCCATGTCGACCAGGTGAGCCCGCTGGGCGAGCTCGGCACGTACGACCGTGTCGGTGACGAAGAGGTCGCCGGTGGCACAGACGATGTCCGACTCGCCGACCTCCAGCGCGTCCTCGACCGGGTGACCCAGCGCCCGGATCGCGGCGGATGAGAAGTCATGGTTGAGCACGGTGCCGACCTCGTAGGTGCCGGTGTGGCCGTCGCGCAGCGCGCCGCAGGAGCCGATGTTGACGACCTGCTGGATGGTCTTGTCGGACGCCAGCACACGCGAGACGGCCGAGGCGGCCGCCACCTTCCCCATCCCGGTGATCACCACCTTGAGTCCGGAAGGAACATGGGCCGCCTCGGCCTTGGTCGCTGACACCACGAGTACGCTCATGGCCGCAGACCTTAGTGCGTTACTTCAGCTCCGCCGACGAGAGCCCGAGGACCCGTCGCGCCACGATCAGCTGCTGGATCTGCTGAGTGCCCTCGAAGATGTCGAGGATCTTCGAGTCGCGGGCCCACTTCTCCAGCAGCTCACCCTCGGAGTAGCCGATGGTGCCGGCCAGCTCGACGCAGGAGAGCGTCACGTCCGAGCCCATCCGGCCGGCCTTGGCCTTCGCCATCGAGGCTTCCTTTGAGTTGGGCTGGCGGTTGTCGGCCATCCAGGCGGCCTGGAGCATGAGGAGATAGGCACCCTCGTAGTCCGACTCGAGCTGGATGAACTTCGCCGCGGCCGCCGACTGCAGGTGAGCCGGCCGGTCGTAGTCGATCACGACTCCGGCCTTCTCGAGCAGGTCGCGGGTGTAGTCGAGCGCCGCGCGGGCGCAGCCAACTGCCATCGAGGCGACCAGAGGACGGGTGTTGTCGAAGGTGGCCATCGCACCGGCGAAGCCCTCCTTGACGTTGATCTCGGGGTTGCCGAGGAGGTTCTCGGCAGGCACCCGGCAGTCGGTGAAGGTGATCGTGGCCGTGTCGGAGGCCTTGATCCCGAGCTTGTGCTCGAGACGCTCGACCTTCATCCCCGGCGTGCCCTTCTCGACCACGAACGACTTGATCGCGGCCTTGCCGAGCTCCTTGTCGAGCGTCGCCCACACCACGACCGCGTCGGAGCGGTCACCGGAGGTGACGAAGATCTTCTCGCCGTTGAGCACGTAGTGGTCGCCGTCGAGCGTGGCGGTGGTCTTGATGTTGGCCGAGTCGGAGCCGGTGCCGGGCTCGGTGATCGCCATCGAGGCCCAGATGCCGTCGAAGCGCTCGTGCTGCTCGTCGTTGGCGACCGACGCGATGGCCGAGTTGCCCAGGCCCTGGCGCGGCATCGCGAGCGTGAGCCCGACGTCGCCCCAGCACATCTCCGAGACGGAGAGGACCGAGGACATGTTGGCGCCGTTCTTGACCTTGCCGTCGTCGGGCTTGGAGTCGCGGCGTACGCCGGTGGCGCCCGCGCCCTCACCCTGACCGGACTCGGCCAGGCCGTCGGCCATGGCGGCGAGCATGTCGAGCTCGGTGGGGTACTCGTGTTCGGCCTTGTCATACTTGCGCGAGATCGGTCGCAGCATGTTCATCGCGACCTGGTGCACCTGCTCGCGCAGCGGCTTGAGCTTCTTGGGGTCTTCCAGATTGATGGCCATCAGACCAGCACCGTGCCTTCCATGATCCCGATCGCACGCAGGTCGCGGTACCACCGCTCCACCGGGTGCTCCTTGACGAAGCCGTGACCACCGAGCAGCTGGACGCCGTCGAGGCCGATCTGCATGCCCTTGTCGGCACACAGCTTTCGAGCGAGCGCGATCTCGCGGGTCGCGTCGATGCCCTGGGCCACCCGGCTGGCGGCCTTATAAGTCACCAGCCGCATCGCCTGGAGCTCGATCGCGATGTTGGCGACCATGAACGCGACCGACTGGCGGTGGGCGATCGGCTCGCCGAAGGCCTCGCGCTCCTTGACGTAGGGCGTCACGTAGTCGAGGACGGCCTGGCCGACGCCGATGGACAGCGCGCACCAAGCAAGGCGGGACAGGCGTACGGCCTCGGTGTAGGTCGAGCCGTCGGTCTCGCCGAGGACCGCCGTTGCGGGGACCTTCACGTCGGTCAGGGTCAGCTTGGTCAGCGAGGCGGCGCGTACGCCCATCGCGGGCTCGGACTCGATGGTGATCCCGGGGGTCGAGGACTCGACCAGGAAGAGGGTCGGCTTGCCGTCGAGGCTGGCGCCGACGACGAACAGCTCGGCCTCGGCGCCACGAGCGACCAGCGACTTGGTGCCGTTGAGAGTGAACCCGTCGGCGGTCTTCGTGGCGGTGGTGGCCGGCGACAGTACGTCGAAGAGGACCTTGTCCTCGTTGAGCGCGAACGCCGCGGCCGGAACCGATCCCTCCGTGAAGGCCGGCAGGTAGGTCTGCTGCTGCTCGTCGGTGCCCCACAGGCCGAGCGCGGTCGCGACCGAGCCGGGCGCGAGCGCGGCGACGGCCAGACCGAGGTCGCCCTTGGCGAGCGCTTCGGCGACCAGGGTGCCGGCGACCGCGGATCGGGTCTCGGAGATGCCGCCGAGCTCCTCGGGGACACCCAGGATCGGCAGCCCGATCTCCAGGCTCGACTTGAGCAGCCCGTCGGGCGCGGCGCAGGCCTCGTCGGCCTCGGCCGCTGCGGGACGTACGACCTCCGCGGCGAACTCGATGACCACGTCGACGAGCATCTGCTCGTCCTCGGTCGGGGTCAGGTCGAAGACGCCCTTGGGGATGGCGTTGGGCACGCGTACGCCCGGGGCGCCCTGCTTGCCCTTCTTCTTGAACGCACGGCTGGTCGCAGCCATCGTCTTGAACCCGCTGCGGGTCACCGTGAAGACGACCTGCTCGGTCTGCTTGCGGACACCGAGCCGGTCGAGCGCAGGGCTCTGCGAGAGCTTGCGCAGACCGGCCACGGCGAACCCGATCGGGTCACGCGACTCGCCGGACGGGACACCGTTCGCGATCCCGCCACGTAGGCCTTGGAGGATACTCATGGGTAGAACTGTAACTGGGAGTTACAACGCGGTCTACACTTCGGGGTGGTGATGGCGGTAACAAACCACGCACGACTTATTTATAGGCTTGGCACATGGCCGACTCCTCGCTCGAATCCCGTGCTCCGCTCGCGC
Source organism: Nocardioides sp. NPDC023903 (assembly GCF_040639295.1). Classification (NCBI taxonomy): domain Bacteria; kingdom Bacillati; phylum Actinomycetota; class Actinomycetes; order Propionibacteriales; family Nocardioidaceae; genus Nocardioides; species Nocardioides sp. NPDC023903. Next base: position 249,381 of record NZ_JBEZZS010000004.1, read on the forward strand.
CCCACGGCGCCCTGCCCGAGGGCGGGAAGGTGCGGCCGATGACACGCTGGGGCACCCCGGTCATGCACCGGCCCAAGAAGAAGGTCGAGGTCTTCGACGCGGCGCTGGCCGAGCTGGCCGCCGACATGGTCGCGACGATGTACGCCGCCGAGGGCGTTGGCCTTGCCGCCGACCAGATCGGCGAAGACGTCGCCATCTTCGTCTTCGACTGCCCCGACGCGACCGGCCAGCGCACCGTCGGCGTCGTCTGCAACCCCGTCCTGACCCTGCCCGAGGGAGATGACCGCCAACTCGACGTCGACCTGGAGGGCTGCCTCTCCTTCCCCGGCGCCTTCGTGGACTGCGCCCGCCCCGACTGGGCCGCGGTCGACGGTCTCGGTCTCGACGGGGAGCCGGTCCACTTCGAGGGCAACGGCCTGCTGGCCCGCTGCCTCCAGCACGAGACGGACCACACCAACGGCACCGTCTTCGGCGACCGCATCTCCGCCAAGGCGCGCAAGAAGCTCACCAAGGAGCACGACCGCTTGGCCAAGGACTTCCCCGCCGAGTGGCCTGCCGGGGACTCGTCCGCCGACTAGGAGATCCGGTCGACGACGTACTCGGCGATCGCCAGGCTGGAGGTCGCGGCCGGGCTGGGCGCGTTGCGCACCGAGGTGATGCCATCGGCCTGGTGGATGACGAAGTCGTCGACCAGCGAGCCGTCGCGCTCGACGGCCTGGGCTCTCAGCCCGAGGCCGGCGCGTTCGACATCCTTGGCGCCGATCTCCGGCACGTAGCGCTGGGCCTCACGCATGTAGGCCTCTTTTGACAGTACGCCGCGAAGCTCCGTGAACCCGGTGCGCCAATGCTCGGCGGCGAACCGCCAGAACCCCGGCCACGCCAGCGTGTCGACGAGGTCGCGCGGGGTCATGGACGTACGGCCGTAGCGCCGCCGGCTGAGCGCCAGGAACGCATTGGGACCGACCTCGAGACCACCGCCCACCCGACGGGTGAAGTGCACACCGAGGAACGGGTAGCGCGGATCCGGCACCGGATAGACCATGCCCCGGACGAGATCCTGCTTCGCCGGGCTGACCTGCATGTACTCACCCCGGAACGGGATGATCCGGGGCGCCTTCGGACCGCCGGTCAGCTCACCGAGCCGGTCGGACTCCAGGCCACCGCAGACGACCAGGTGGTCGACCCGGGTCCGGCCCGCGGGCGTCTCGACCTCGATCCCACCTGTGACGCGGTGGATGCCGGTCACCTCCTCGCCGAGGCGTACCTCTCCCCCGGCTTCCTTGACGCTCCGGCCGAGCGCCTCGGCGACGGCGACGTAGTCGATGATCGCCGTCCGCGGGGAGTGGAGCGCGGCCAGCCCCGCCGCGTACGGCTCGATCTCCGTGATCTCCTCCGGGCCGACGCGTCGCAGACCCGGCACGCCGTTCGCGGTGGCCGTCTTCTCCAGCGCGTCGAAGCGCCCCATCTCGGACTCCTCCACGGCGACGACCAGCTTGCCGCACTCCTCGAACGGGACCTGGTGCTCGGCGGCGAACTCCTTGAGCAGGTCACGGCCGCGCGTGCAGAGCTGCGCCTTGAGACTGCCGGGGCGGTAGTAGATCCCGGCGTGGACGACGCCCGAGTTGTGGCCGGTCTGGTGAGAGCCGAGCCTGGCCTCCTTCTCGAAGAGGATCACCGTCTCGGCAGGGCGGCGGCGCAGGATCTGCCGCGCCACCGCCAGCCCGACGATCCCGCCGCCGACGACCCCGGTCGTGGTCAACGCGCCTCAGCCCCGGAGAGCAGCTCGCGGACCTGCATGGTGGCTCGGCATGCCGCGGCGCACTTCCCCGCCCACATCAGCGCATCCTCGAGCGTGTCGACGTCGACGATGATGAAGCCGCCGAGGTGCTCCTTGCTCTCCGGGTAGGGACCGTCGGTGACCACACCGGCCTCGTCGACGGTCCAGGCATCCTCGAGACCGCCCTTGATCCCACCGCCGAAGACGAACACGCCCGCCGCCATGGCCTCGCGCGTCATCGCCGAGGATGCTTCGGCGATCTCGGCGACGTCCTCGTCGCGGTAGTCCACCGCCTCGTCGCGGAACGAGATCAGATACTTGGTCATCTACAACCTCCTGTTTCGGGCAGCGCTCGTCGCCACCCCTCACTCGCTCCACGAACGGGTCCAGACACTTTCGACAGATCCTCCGGAAGAACGTACGCCGCAGCTGCCGTCATCGCGCCCAGAACCCGGCGAACTTCTCGGCAAGGCGAAGGCCCTGGCGATGGCCAGCCCTAGCCGCGGGCGGCCGCGTGGCCGGGTTCATCATGTTGTCACCGAACGCCGCCAGCGAGTCGGCGTCGGGGAGGACCGTCTCGACCGTGCTCCCGCCCGCGCGCAGCTCCTCGACCTGTGCGGCCAGGTCGCTGCGCCATCCGGCCGGGTGCCGGGTCCGACCACCGAGCGGCGAGAGCACGAGCACTCGCTCACAGCCCGCGGCCAGGTCCGCGTTCTCGCTCGAGCGCCGGTAGCCGCCGTCGATGTAGTGGCGTGCGCCGATCGCGTACGCCGGGCCTCCCGCGCAGCTCGCCGCGACCGCGTCGACCAGCTCGACGCCGCTGTGCCGGTCGAGCTCGACGGGTTCACCGCTGTCGGCGTCGACCGCGGTGAGGATGACCGTGTTCGGCGGCCATTCCTGGCTGGGCAGGCGGGCGGAGACCGTCTCCCGCCAACCCTCCTGTGCGGCCGCTCCGACGGCCGCGGCGAGCTCGATCGCGTCCGCGCCGATCCGGCGCCGCATGTCGGCCAGGTCCGTCGACGCCTCGATGATGGCGTTGGTCCGCTCGAGATGGGTTGACGAGATCGGACGGAATCCGCGTGACCCTGTCGAAGGCTGGAGCGGGGGTGTCGAGAGGATGGCGGCGAGAAGATCGGCCGGACTCGCGCCGCCGAGCTGCGCCGCGGCCGTCGCGCCGGCGGAGGTGCCGATGATGAGGTCGGCCTCGGTCACATCGAGCCCGCCGTCGTGGAGGCCGGCGACGACGCCGATCAGCCAGGCATTGCCGGCCGATCCGCCACCGCCGAGGACGACTGCGCGCTCGCTGATGGGCTGGGTTCTCGTGTTCATGGGAGTCGCCTTTCGAAAAGGTTCCGCAGGCGCTCCCGTGGCTCAGCCCGGAGTCGGGCTCAGCCGCACGATCGTGGCTGGCGGGGAGCACCCGCTGTGGACGTTGCGTACACGGGTCTCACCTCCTGCCGTCGGATCACGATCGCGACGACGCTAGCACGGGACACGGCGCGACTCACTCCGATTACCGTCACGATCGAGGGTCTGTGGCTTTACGGTGAGCGAGTGATGAAGACCTGGTCGATCCTGCGCCTCGCGATGGCCGTGCTGATCCTCGCCGCGATGACGGCGGAGTTCCGGGGAGCGATGAGCACGACGCCCGCCGAAGGCTCCAGCATGGCGACGGTGGTGGTGAACTACTTCAGCTACTTCACCATCGAGTCGAACCTTCTCGCGGCGGTGGCGCTCATCGCCGCAGGGGTCTGGGCGCTGACCCGCAACACCCTCGAGCCCACCTGGCTCGCGGTGCTGATGGCGGCGGCGACGACGTTCATGGCGATCACCGGCCTGGTCTACAACCTGCTGCTGCGCGGTCTCGTACCAGCCGCGTTCCCGTGGGCCAACGAGATCCTGCACCTCATCGGCCCGCTGTTCCTGATCGTCGACCTCTTCGTCGCTCCCCCGCGCCGCCGCCTTCTGTGGCGCGCGGTCGGCATGATCATCGCGTTCCCGGTCGTGTGGGCGGTCTACACCCTGATCCGCGGCGATCTCGTCGTGAGTCCCCTCACCGGCGACCCGTGGTGGTATCCCTACCCGTTCCTCAACCACCACCTGCAGGGTGGTTACACCGTCGTCATCGCGTACGTCATTGGCATCGCCGCGGCCTTCACCCTGGTTGCCTGGGGTGTCGTCGCCGTCGGGCGCCGGCGGTCCCCCGAGACGGCCTCCGTCGATGACGAGGACGGGGCCGGGCTCAGGCCTGTCTGATCATCCAGCGCTCGGGCGCGGGCAGCGGCTCCCAGCCGTACTTCGCGTAGAGCTCGTGGGCGTCCTCGGTGGCGAGCAGGGTCCGGCGGATGCGGTAGGGCTCGAGGTCGGCGAGGATGCCCTCGAGCAGCAGCTTGCCGATCCCCTGACCGCGGGCGCCCGGGTCGACGATCACGTCGCATAGCCAGGCGAAGGCGGCGAAGTCGCTGACCACGCGGGCGAAGGCGACCTGGTCTCCGGCCGAGTCGTAGACGCCGTAGCAGCGCGACCCCTTGTTGGCCGCGTCCTGGACTTCCCGCGTGCGATCGCTGGCCCAGTAGGACTGCGCGATCATCCGGTGCACCCAGTCGGGGTCGATCCGGCTCTGGTCTGAGGAGAAGGAGTACGTCGCAGGCTTCTCGGCGGCGCCCGGCTCCGAGCTCAGCAGGCCGAGCAGGTCGTCCGGCTCGGGCTCGGGCCGCGTAACCTGCGGCGCGACGGCGGGCGCCTCGACGGCACCGGCGTACCCCGGACCGGGGTCCGGCGTACGACCCGCCTGGTAGGCCAGGGCGGCGCCGTTGGCGAGCCTGTCGGCGGCCTCGTTGAGCGCGTGTCCGGAGTGGCCCTTGATCCACTCGAACCGGACGTTGCGGCCCTGCATCGCGGCGTCGAGATCCTTCATGATCTCGACGTTGAGGACGGGCTTCCCGTCGGCCTTCTTCCAGCCCTTGCGCTTCCAGCCCGCCATCCACTTGGTGACCGAGTTGATGACGTACTTGGAGTCGCAGTAGATCAGCAGCGGCTCGCCGGTGTGCGCCGTCTGCCGCAGCAGGTCGAGGACCGCGGTCAGCTCGCCCTGGTTGTTGGTCCCGTGCGGCCAGCCCCCACAGGCCCAGGTGAACTCGTCCACATACCAACCCCACCCCGCGGGCCCCGGGTTCCCGAGCGCCGAACCGTCAGCAGCAGCCACAATCGTCACGCGCCCATCCTGCCAGCCGCGCGCCGGCCCGCTCCGGGCGGTCAGGGGTTGACGCGCGGGCCGGACGCGGTGGAGCCGCGGACGACCAGCTCGGGGTGGAAGACGAACTCCGAGTGGGGCGTTCCGGTGCCGGCTATCTCGTCGAGGATGGCGCGGACGGCGGCCTGGCCCATCGCGTGGACGGGCTTGCGGACGGTGGTCAGCGGCGGGTCGGTGAAGGCGATGAGCTGGGAATCGTCGTAGCCGACCACGGAGACGTCCTCGGGGACCCGCAGGCCGCGCGAGCGGGCGGCACGGATGGCGCCCAGCGCCATCATGTCGCTCGCGCAGACGATCGCGGTGAAGCCTTCGTCCAGGAGCTCGGAGGCCGCGGCCTGGCCGCCTTCGAGGGTGAAGAGGGAGTGGCGGATGTGGCCCTTCTCGATCTCCTCGGCGCCCAGACCGAAACGGTCGGACATGGTCGCCACGAAGCCCTCGATCTTGCGCTGGACCGGGACGAAGCGGCGGGGACCGACGGCCAGGCCGATCTTGGAGTGGCCGAGCGTGGCGAGGTGGGTGACCGCCAACTGCATCGCCTCGCGGTCGTCGGGCGAGATGAACGGCGCCTTGACGTCGGGGGTGTAACCGTCGAGGAGGACGTACGGAACCCCCTGGGCGCGCAGCTTGTCGTAGCGCGTCATGTCGGCGGTGGTGTCCGCATGCAGACCGGAGACGAAGATGATCCCGGTGACGCCGCGGTCGACGAGCATCTCGGTGAGCTCATCCTCGGTCGAGCCGCCGGGCGTCTGCGTGGCGAGCACCGGGGTGTAGCCCTGCCGGGTCAGTCCCTGCGCGATGACCTGCGCGAGCGCGGGGAAGATCGGGTTGTCGAGCTCGGGCGTGATCAGTCCTACCAGCCCCTCGCTGCGCTGGCGCAGCTTCACCGGGCGCTCGTAGCCGTGGACGTCGATCGCCGCCAGCACCGCCTCCCGCGTGGCCGCGGCGACCCCGGGCTTGCCGTTGAGGACGCGACTGACCGTCGCCTCACTCACGCCCGCATGGGCCGCGATGTCAGCAAGACGGGCAGAGGCTGGTGTTATGGGCACGATCACATCATGCCCCCTCCCTACACGGCCTGCAAGAACTTTCAGCAAGTTTGCAACTTTTGCTGAAAGGCTCTTACATTCTCCTCGACGCGGGGTTACCTTCGTCACACCACCGGGCGGATTCCTCGCCCGGCCCCATATCGAAGGAGAACTCATGCGACGTGGCATCGTGGCCACCGCAGTGGCGGCATCGCTCGCCCTCGCGGCAACGGCATGTGGCGGTAGCAGCGGCGACAGCAGCGACGGCCCGGTCACCATCACCTGGTGGGACACCTCGAACGCAACCAACGAGGCGCCGACGTACCAGGCCCTCGTCAAGGACTTCGAGAAGGCCAACCCGGACATCAAGGTCAAGTACGTCAACGTGCCCTTCGACCAGGCACAGAACAAGTTCGACACCGCGGCCGGCGCCAGTGGCGCTCCCGACGTGCTGCGCGCCGAGGTCGGCTGGACGCCTGCGTTCGCGCAGAAGGGCTTCCTCGCTCCCCTCGACGACACCGCGGCGCTCGAGGAGAAGGACGCCTTCCAGCCCAACCTGATCAAGCAGGCCGAGTTCGACGGCAAGACGTACGGCGTCCCGTTCGTCACCGACACCCTCGCGCTGGTCTACAACAAGGCGCTCTTCGAGAAGGCCGGCATCACCGAGGCCCCCACGACCTGGGACGAGCTCAAGGCCGACGCCGCGACGATCAAGTCCAAGACCGGTGTCGACGGCTACTGGGGCTCCACCTCCGCCTACTACGCGCAGCCGTTCCTCTACGGCGAGGGCACCGACACCGTCGACGCCGAGGCCAAGAAGATCACCATCTCCTCCCCGGAGGCCAAGAAGGGCCTGACCACCTGGCAGGGTCTCTTCAGCGGCGAGGGCCTGCACAAGGCGGACACCACCGCCGACGCGTACGCCCACATCCAGGACGCCTTCGTCAACGGCAAGGTCGCCGCGATCATCCAGGGTCCCTGGGAGATCACGAACTTCTACAAGGGCTCGGCGTTCCAGGACAAGAACAACCTCGGCATCGCCACCGTCCCGGCCGGATCGACCGGCGAGGCCGGCGCCCCGACCGGCGGTCACAACCTGTCGATCTACGCAGGCTCGGACGAGGCGCACCAGGAGGCCTCGGCGACGTTCGTGAAGTTCATGACCTCGGCCGACACCCAGGCCCAGATCGCGCTGAAGAACTCCACGCTCCCGACCCGCGACGACGCCTACACCGACGAGGTCAAGGCCGACCCGGGCATCGCCGGCTTCCAGACGGTCCTCCCGGCCGCCTCGGCCACATTGGAGCCGTCGACACCGGAGGCGGCCTGCACGATGCCGAGCCGATTCTCGGTGATGAGAGTGCGGCCCTTGCGCGCGAGCACCCGCACGGCCTCGTCCTCGACGAGCCGGCGACGAGCGGTGTCGCGCTCCTCGGGGTCGAGCGGCGCGACGACGATGCGCCCCTCGGCCTTCGACACGATCTT